>CAYPVZ010000207.1:0-5933 GCA_964414235.1 uncultured Rhodothermales bacterium
GGGGGGGGTGGGCCCGGCCGTGTATACACGCGTCTCCTCCAACTCGCCTGCTCCGTGCGCTCGGCGCCACGCCGGGTAGCCCATCGCGGCGGCGGCGGAAAGCTCGGGCGCGTCGCCCGTCGCCAGCCACTCCGCGCCCGCGTCCAGGGCCGCACGGCGCGCCTCGTCGGTCGGCCCGGCGGCCTCCAGGCACACCGAGTTCCACACATCGCCCCCGACCTCGACCTCCGAGATCTCGACCGCGCACACGCCGTCGCCGGCCTCGACGTGCCGCTGCCATCGGACCTTGGCCACGTCGATCCAGCCCTCGTCGGGCATCTCCGCGCGGTCCGCGAGCAGAAACGACCACTTCGCCCACGTCTCGACGTCGGCCTCGGCCGATCCCATCGCCAGCCGGCCGGCGAAGCCTTCTCGCTGTTTGACTTCGACCTGGCCCTGGCGAAGCTTGACGCCGAGCGCGTCGCTGGCGGGGGAGAGGTAGCGGTCGGTCCGGCGCTCCGGCGTCACGTCCGAGCCGAGGCTGGCGAACCAGGACTGGAGGGCCTCGGGCAGCACGCCACGCCGGAACCAGCGGACTTCAGAGGTGCGCGTGGGCGACATGGGAGCGGAAGGGGAGACCACCGGGTCTACGCCCGCCGACTCCGGAAAATCCCGCTAGAGCGCCGCCACCATGCCCAGGATGCCGGCACGGATCATCGCCACCGAGATGGCCGCGAGGAACAGGCTGGCGACCTTCGCGACGGCCTTCGACGTGCCCGGCCCGAACAGCCGGAGGATCGACGGCCCGAACGTGAACACGACGAACACGAGCGCCATGTTGAGCACGATCGACGCCAGCGTGATGCCCCAGCCGAACTGGCCGTCCGAGATGAGGATGGTCGTGATGGCGCCCGGCCCGATGATGAGCGGGATGCCGAGCGGGACGACCGGCAGGTCGCCAGTCTCACGCGCGACGGCCTCGACCTTCTTCCTGTCCTCCTTCTCGCCACCGCGCCGGTTCTTGACGTCCCCGAAGGCGAGGTCGGTGACGGCGATGACGAGCAGGATCAGCCCGCCCCCGACCCGGAGGTCGTTGAGCGTGATTCCGAGCGTGTCGAAGATGACCTGCCCGGCGAACAGCATGAGCACCGCCAGCACAAGCGCCGCCCCCAGCGCGCCGACCAGCAATCGCCGCCGGTCCTGCGCCGTGAACGTCTCCGTCATCCCGATGTAGAGCGGGAGGATGCCGGGGATGTTGATCGCGACGAAGAGCGGCAGGAACGCCGCGAGGAGAACGCCGAGGAGGTCGGGCACGGGAACAGGGGCGGAGGCGCGCGCAGTATCGGCCGGTCCAACGCGTCCCCCTGTGACGACTCGGCGACGGCGCGCGAACTCACGGGCCGTTCACTGGCGGAGAGGGTGGGATTCGAACCCACGGTGCCTCGCGGCACAGCGGTTTTCAAGACCGCCGCAATCGACCACTCTGCCACCTCTCCAGAGCGAGGCCGCCAGGGCCGCGCCAAGCGGAAAGCTACGCGCGTCTTCCTGGCCGGGACGGCGCTCGCTTCCGTGCGACTCGTGATCGCCCACGTGCGACTGGCGACAGAAATGGATCGGCGTGCATCCTTCCGGACATCGCCCCGTAGGGCGCCGACACGCCTGGCAGGAGCCGACCGCAGGGCTCTCGCCACGTGAACCGAGTGCGTGCGGGGCCGGGTTTGTGTGTCGCCCGGCCCCGTGCGTCCTCGTTCCCGCTCCCCCCATTCCTCAACGTGACCGTGTACCTTGTGCTGTCCCACCATGGGTCTTCGACGTACCGCACGGAATGAGAGCACGTCATCTTCTTGGAATCGCCGCCGTCGCCCTTCTCGCGACCGGCTGTAGTACCTCCGCCGCTGTGTCTACGTCGGCGTCGCCCCCCACGGCGGCTCGCGACACGACCGGGCAGGCCGCCATGGAAGCCGCTTTCTGGGCCCGCCGCGAGGCCGACCGCCAGCGGTTCACCCAGGCCGACGTGGACTTCATGACGGGCATGATCGGGCACCATGCCCAGGCCCTCATCATGGCGGCCATGGCCCCGACGCACGGCGCCTCGCCCCAGCTCCAGACGCTGGCGGCGCGCATCGACAACGCCCAGAAGGCCGAGATCGAGACGATGCAGCGCTGGCTCCGGCTTCGCGACCAGCCCGTTCCCGAGGTCCACATCGAGGGCACGATGCTGATGATCCACGGTCCCGGTGGTCACATGATGGACCACGGCGACGGCCACCACATGATGCCGGGCATGCTCACGCAGGCCCAGCTCGACGAGCTCGACGCCGCCCGCGGGGCCGAGTTCGACCGCCTCTTCCTGACCTACATGATCGGCCACCACAGCGGGGCCGTGACGATGGTCGAGGACCTGTTCGCCACCGACGGCGCGGGCCAGGACGAGGACGCCTTCAAGCTGGCCTCCGACGTCCAGGTCGACCAGCGAACCGAGATCGCGCGCATGCAACTCATGCTCGACGCGATGTCGGACGATTGATTCACCCCCCTCACCCTTCCTTTATGCGACGCCTGTCCCTGGTCGCACTCGCCGGCCTCCTCGCCGCCTGTGCGTCCCCCTCGACCGTCACCGCGCCCAGCGGATCCGCCAGCGGCACGCCCGGCCCCATCCGTACCGGCCGCGCGCTCTACTCCGCCACCGCCCCCTCGCCCGACCCGCGCGTCGGTCTGGCGCCCGGCCTGTTCGACGCCGAGGAGGCCATCTGGAACCTCCGCAAGCTCTCCTCGAACGCTCCGCCCGAGGCCTTCCTCGGCGTGACCAACTCGGACCTTGCCTTCAAGGGCACCTACGCCTTCCAGGGCAACTACAACGGCGTCATCGTCTGGGACCTCTCGAACCCGGCGAGCCCGCAGGTTGTGACCGACTACGTCTGCCCGGCCTCGCAGAGCGACGTCTCGGTCTACGGCGACCTCATGTTCGTCTCGGGCGAGGGCCTCGGCGGCCGGCTCGACTGCGGCACCGAGGGCGTCCAGCAGGCCGTCTCGCAGGACCGCCTGCGCGGCATCCGGATCTTCGACATCACGGACATCCGCAATCCCGAGTACATCGCGAACGTCCAGACCTGCCGCGGCTCGCACACGCACTCGGTTCTCGTCGACCCCGACGACACGGAGAACGTCTACATCTACGTCTCGGGCTCGGCGGGCGTCCGCCCGGCGGAGGAGCTCTCGGGCTGCGTCTCGGCTGCGCCGGACGAGGACCCCAACTCGGCGCTGTTCCGGATCGAGGTGATCCAGGTCCCGCTGGCGAACCCGGCCAGCGCCCGCATCGTCTCCTCGCCGCGCATCTTTGATGGGCTCGTCGCGCCGGAGCGGCACGGCCAGGCCCCGGGCGACATCCGCGCTACGGAAGAGGCCCGCGCCCGCGGCGCGTTCGTCGTCGAGTTCGACGGCAACACGTTCGTCATCTCGGACGGCCAGGCAATGCGCATGCTCCGTCAGGCCATGCAGGCACGTGGTGCCGGTGAAGACGAGGAGCCGACGGCCGCCGACAGCGCCGCCGTCCGCGCCCAGCTCGACGCCTTCGTGGCTCAACGGACGGCCGAGGAAGGCGATGGCCCGCGCCCCGGCCCGACGCAGTGCCACGACATCACGCTCTACCCCGAGATCGGACTGGCTGGCGGTGCCTGCGAGGGCTACGGCCTCCTCCTCGACATCTCCAACCCCGTCGCGCCGCGCCGCATCCAGGCCGTCGCCGACTCGAACTTCTCCTACTGGCACTCGGCCACGTTCAACAACGACGGCTCCAAGGTCCTCTTCTCGGACGAGTGGGGCGGTGGCGGCCAGGCCAAGTGCCGCGCCGACGACCCGATGGAGTGGGGCGCCGACGCCATCTTCACCCTGGAGAACGGCGAGATGGACTTCCAGGGCTACTACAAGATGCCGGCCCCGCAGACCGTCAACGAGAACTGCGTGGCCCACAACGGCTCGCTCATCCCGATCCCGGGCCGCGACGTGATGGTCCAGAGCTGGTACCAGGGCGGCGTCTCAGTCTTCGACTGGACCGACCCGGCCCACCCCTTCGAGATCGCCTTCCACGACCGCGGCCCCTCGGCCGACGGTGAGATGGGCCCGGGCGGCACGTGGTCGGTGTACTGGTACAACGGCCTGCTCGTCTCGTCCGAGATTGCGCGCGGTCTGGACGTGTTCGAGCTGACGCCGAGCGGCTTCCTCTCGGAGAACGAGATCGCCGCGTCCAAGACGGTCCGGCTCGACTACCTCAATGCGCAGGGCCAGCCGCAGTTCGTGTGGCCGGCGTCGTTCGCGCTCGCGCGGGCCTACGTCGACCAGCTCGAGCGCTCGGGCGGCCTCTCGACCTCGCGCATCGCAGCTGTCCGCACGGCGCTCACGGGCGCGGAGTCAGCCTCGGGCACGGCGCGGCGCACGGCGCTGACCGCGCTAGCGACGGCGCTCGCCAGCGACGCGGCCTCGTCTGGCGACGGCGGCAAGGTGCAGATGCTCGCCGACGCCGTCCGCGACCTCGCGAACTGATCGGCCGACGCCATTTCGCTCGGCCCCGGGTGCCTCGTGCGCCCGGGGCCGATTTCTTTTCCTCCGCTCCGATGCCCGCACCGACCACCTGATCACCCAGCTCGGTCTGGAGCCGCACCCCGAGGGCGGCTTCTACCACGAGACGTTCCGGTCAACGGCGGCCGTCGATCTGGCTAGACGGCCCCACAGCTCGCGCGGCGCTCACGGCGATCTATTTCCTCCTGCCCGAGGGCGATGTCAGCCGCTGGCACCGCGTGGCCTCGGACGAAGCCGGGCACCTTCTCGAAGGGGACGCGCTCGAACTGTGGACCGCCGACGGCGCCTTCGAGACGGTCGACGTTCATCGCCTGGAAGCAGTAGGGAAGGGCGTCGGACCGGCGTACGTGGTCGCATCCGGAACCTGGCAGGCTGCGAGATCAACGGGCGCGTACTCGCTCGTCGGCTGCACCGTCGGTCGTGGCTTCGACTTCGCCGATGTCGAGTTGATCGACCCGACCGCCCCGCTGGCGGAGGCCGCCCGCCAGCACGACGGCGCCGACGCGTTCGTCTAGCGTTGACGCGCCTCAGGCCGGCACCTCCCAGCCTCCGATCGCCTCCCCGTCCGAGAACCGCCAGATCGGAGACGCGTGCGGAACCGGCGTGCCGAGGGCGGTAAGGAGTTGGGCGAGCTCACCGCGATAGTACGCGAGCGGCGTCAGCCCGAAGGTCCGGAGCGCATCGCCGCGAGGCAGCCGGGCGATCTCGACACCGTTCCGTTCCAGCGCCCAGGGCGCGCGCATGGCATCGGCGTCGAGCCCCTCGATCATCTCGCGAACGGTCTTCTGGCTAGCCAAGTAGGTGTTGAGGATCTCGTCGGACAGCGGCAGGGGCGTCTCCAGGAACACGTCGAACTGCTCCAGTTCGAGAATCCACCCGATCCGGTCCACCAGCCGGACGAGACGCCACGCGAGGTCGCGTAGCGTCGGGACGGCCGGGTGCGGCGACCAGTCGAGCTGGGCCGGGGCAGGAAGCCGGAGGAGCGTCCCGGTCCGCTCGACCTCGATGAGCACCTCGGTGAGGATCGCCGGCCGGGGGACCGGGAGCTCCACGGGGCTCTCTTCTGTAAGAGTCTCCTCCGCTCGCGCCTGGAGTGGAGGCCGGGCGTCTGGATCGGGCGACCACACGAGGACGCCGGCAAAGGGGAGCGACTCCCGCCCGTTCTCCAGGGCCCAAGAGACGCCTGAGGGCCACGCCTCGGTGAACGCGACGACGAACCGGGCCCGGTGGTCGTTTCCGTTCTGGGTAAGGATGCGGACGAGCTGGTCCTGACGCGGGACTCGGTCGGCGGCTTTGTACCAGCCGGCGGGAAGATCGAGGGGAATAGACGACATCGACTGGGGGGACGAGCAAACGGGCACCGCACGATAGCGGCCCGG
>CAYPVZ010000208.1:0-5861 GCA_964414235.1 uncultured Rhodothermales bacterium
GTCCGCACTCATTCCTGCACCTCGATCTGGCCCGACGCGCGGCGAAACGAGTAGCGCGAGAGATCGGCCGACGCGCTCAGCCCGACGCCACGGACACGCTCGCCGGGGCCGTCGAAGAGGAACGCGCCCGGCGCCGTGAACCGGCCGGCGGCCTCGCTCCAGACCACGCGCCCGGCCTCCAGGAACCGCCCGCCCGACGACACGACGCGGACGCCGCCTTCCGCTTCGTAGCGGCCGTCCGCGCCCGAGACCGTCCGCGCCCGGACCGTCGCCTGCGCCTGCCCGCCGAGTTGGACGATGGCACCGCCCGACGCCGTGAACGCCCCGCCCGCATCCACGACAACGCGCGGCGCCTCCACGCGCGTCTGCCCGCCCTGGACCTCGGCCCGAACGCCACCTTCGGCCTCGATCCGCTCGCCTCGAACCGTCACGCGAGCCGCCTCGATCTGCGCCCCGTCGCTCCCCCGCCGCGTCGCGCGGACGCGGCCCTCGGCCACGAGCCGGTCGTCGTCTGCGTACATCCAGACCTCGCGGGCCTCGATGGAGCCGCTCGGCTGGCCGTCGGCGTCGAAGAGGCGGAGCGTGACGGGCGCCGCGGCCGTGTCTCCGGGCGCCGGGCCGAGGTACGTGTAGACCGAGTCGCGCGTGTAGCGGGCGAGGTAGGGCGTGTCGATCTCGACCTCCGAGAAGCCGTCGGCGCTCGTCCGGAGGTGCGCGTTCCAGGACTCGCTCTCGGGCAGGTCCTCCACCTCGACGCCCGGCGGGAGCCCCTCGGCCGCGTGACGCGTGCACCCGCTGGCGGCCGCCACCAGCGCGGCGGCGAGGAGCAGGAGGCAGCGGGGGAGCGAACGGCGCACGGGTGCAAGCTAGCCGACCAGGCCGAGCGGTTCGATTCGCCCGGCCGGATTACGGATCGTGCTCCGGCCGGAGAATGGCTCGTACGGCCGCAGGCGGAGCCAAACGCGCGCGAAACGGTCCCCTCCTATGATTTCGCGCCACGTCGCGAAGGCGTGACACACCGCGCGGCAGGGGCGTGTCGGTGGTATGATATCTGTCAAAGAGGCGGATACCTGGCCGCCAAGGCCCCCCGCAGCCCCTTCCGCCCCCACCCGGGCTCCCTCATGAGCTTCACCTTTCAGAAAGCGTCCCCCACGGCGGCCGTCGTCCGCGTCGGCAAGGCGCTCGATTTCCGCAACGCGGCCGAGTTCAAGGCGGCCTGCCAGGAGCACGCCCGCCAGGGCGTCCGCTACTACGTCCTCGACTTCTCGGGGACGGGCATCCTCGACTCGACCGGGCTCGGCGTCATCTTCTCGCTGTACCGCCAGCTCACGCCGGCCGGCGGCCAGGTCGTGTTCGCGTCGGTCAGCCGCCCGGTCCAGGTCGTCGTGCAGCTGACGCGGACCTACAAGGTCTTCCGCCAGTTCCCGACCGTTGAGGCCGCGCTCCAGGCCCATGGCGCGGGCGCCGCGCCGGCCCAGATCCCGCAGCAGCGCCCGACGGGGACGGCCTAGCCTCGCGCGAGCCCCCGGCCCCCGGCGCCATGCCGACCTACGCCTTCACCGACCTCGACCACGTCATCGACGAGGTCCACGCGCTGTTCGATGCGTGGGCCGACGCCGGGACGTTTCGCGCAGTGCTCGGCGACGACGGCCTGGAGGTCCTCCGACTGGCGGTCCACGAGTGGGTCGCCAACCTCGTCCAGCACGCGTCCTTCCCGAGCGGCCCGCGCATCGAGATGGCGGTCGGCGTCGAGGGCGACGCCGTCCGCTGCGCCATCGCCGACTCGTCGGCCGGCTTCGACATGGCCACGCAGCTCGAGCGCCAGCGGGCCGTCCTCGACGGGCCGGGCCCGTCCGAGCGCGGGCGTGGGCTGCTCATGATGATCCGCAGCACCGACGCCCTCACGTTCTGCCCCGCTGGAGGTGGCCACCTCCAGACCATCACGTTCCTCGTCCGCGACCCGGGCTCCGACTTCTTCGAGGGCCTCTTCCGCCCCGAGGACCTCCAGGCCGATCCCTCGCTCATCCGCTCCCTGGGCGATGGCCAGGCCGACGGCGTCCCCGATCCTCCCCGATGAATCGCCGCCCCTACATCCTCATCGTCGAGGACAACAAGACGCTCCGGCGCCTGCTCGAGTACCGGCTCGGGAAGGTCTACGACGTTGGCGTGTCCGAGAACGGGCAGAAGGCGCTCGAATCGATCGAGGAGCGGATGCCAGACCTCATCGTGAGCGATATCATGATGCCGGTGATGGACGGGTTCGCCCTGCTGGCGGCGCTCCGCGCGGACCCCGGCACGCAGGCCATCCCATTCATCTTCCTTACGGCCAAGTCCGACGACCTGAGCCGCCAGAAAGGGCTCCGCAAGGGCGTCGACGACTACCTCACGAAGCCGTTCGACGTCGACCAGCTCATCACGCGGATCGGCCAGATCGTCCAGCGCAGCCAGCTCTACCAGTCCAAGCTCAGCGCCAAGATCGGGCGCGACTTCTCGGACCGGCTCCTGCCCAAGGAGATGCCGAACGAGCCGGGCTACCGGACGATGTTCTTCTCGCGCCCCAAGGAAGACGGCGGCGGTGACCTCTTCGACTGGACGCGCGTCGGCGACGGGTCCTACCTCTTCACCGTCGGCGACATCATGGGGAAGGGGCTCCAGGCCAAGTTCTACGCCTTCAGCTTCCTCTCCTACATCCGGAGCACAATCCACGCGATGCTCCAGGCGACGGTGAGCCCGGCCCAGCTCATGGGGCGAGTCAACGAGATGCTGATCCAGGACGCGGTCCTGGAGGAGACGTTCGCGTCGCTGCTCCTCATGCGGTGGGAGCCGCAGAACAACCGCGTCGTCTACTGCAACGCGGGCCACTGCCGGCCCATCCTCGTCACGCCCGACGGGCCCGGCCTCGTCGAGTACTCAGACCTCATCCTCGGCCTCGACGTCGCGACGACGTATGAGGACCGGGCGCTCGACCTCCCGCCGGGCAGCGCGCTCCTCTGCTACACCGACGGGCTCAACGAGCAGGTCACGCGGTCGGGCGCCATGTTCGGAGAGGCCGGCGTCGCGCTCGGCGCGCAGGCTGCGCTCCAGGAGGAGCAGCCGGTCCACGCCCTCCTGTCGTGGCTGCTGCGCCGGAGCCAGGAGCCCCACTTCGGCGACGACGTGCTTGTGTTCTGGCTGCAGCGAGCGGCCGAGCTCCAGGCACAGGCCGCGTAGCCCGGCGGCTCGCGCCGCCAGCACGGCGCGTGGTAGACTGCGGGGACCCTCTCCCCTGCCTCGATGCGCCGTCGCTTCGTCGTCCTCGCCGCGCTGGCGACTGTCGCCGCCGGGTGTGCGGCGCCCACACGGATCGCCGCGCCCGCGCCGTCCGTCCGGCTCGACCACGCAGCGCTCCACGTGGCCGACCTCGCGCGGAGCATCGACTTCTACCAGCGCGTGTTCGGACTGGAGGAGATCAAGGCGCCTGGCGACCCGACCGTCATCCGCTGGCTCGGACTCGGCAACGGGACCCAGCTCCACTTCATCCACTACGACGGCGCCGTCCCGCCGACGACGCGGGCCGTCCACTTCGCCCTCGGCGTTCCGGATCTCGACGCGCTGGTGGCGCACGTCGAGGCGCTTGGCGTCCCGTACTCGAACTGGCCGGGCGAGCCCTTGACCGTCAGCGTCCGCGCCGACGGCGTCCGCCAGATCTACGTCCAGGATCCCGACGGCTACTGGATCGAGGTCAACGACATCCAGGGGCGCTGACGTAGCGGAGCCGCCCGAGAACCACGTCTTCCCGGCGACGCGCCGACTGGCGGGCGTCGCCGGGAGGCGCGTCACGACTGAGGCGCGAGCATCTGGCTCGTCTTCTACAAGAAGGCTGCCGGCGAGGGGACCAACGGGTGGAAACGGTAGGTTCGGGCGACTCCCTCCGCTGCCATGCTCCGCTCCCTCCTGCTGGCGATGGTCGTCGCCAGCTGCGCGCCCGCCCCCGCGGTCGTCGACGTCGCCGCCGACCACCCGTCGGCGGACGACGTGGCGCCGGGCGAGGTCGCGCTCCGGCCGATCCGCCCCAGCGTCTGGGTCCACGTCTCGACGTTCCAGTTCGACGATGGAACCGTGTTTCCATCGAACGGCCTCGTCGTGCGCGACGGCGACGGCCTTCTCCTCGTCGACACGGCCTGGGGCGCGGAGGCGACCGAGGCGCTGCTCGCCGCCATCGACGCCGAGATCGGCCTCCCCGTCCGCCGCGCCGTGGTCACGCACTTCCACGACGACCGCGTCGCGGGCTCGGACGTGCTACTCGCCCACGGCATCCCGGTCTACGCCTCGTCGCTGACGCGCCGGCTGGCGGCGGCCGAGGGCAACGCCGTCCCCTCGGATTCGCTGGCGGGCCTGACCGTGCCCGGCGGCGCGGTCCGCCTCGGGCCGGTCGAGGTGCTCTACCCGGGCGCCGGCCACGCGCCGGACAACCTCGTCGTCTACATCCCCGAAGCGCACGTCCTCCACGGCGGCTGCGCCATCCACGAGAGGAGCCGGACGTCGGCCGGCAACACGGCCGACGCGGACCTCGACGCGTGGCCCGAGGCCGTCCGCACCGTCCAACGGCGCTACCCGGACGCCGAGGTGGTGATTCCGGGCCACGGCGTTCCGGGCGGGCCCGAGTTGCTCGCCCACACCATCGAGGTCGTCGAGGCGGCGCGGCCGTAGCGCGCTACGCCAGCGCCTCGACCTCGGCCGCGAGCGTCTCCCAGCGGGCCATGAGCGCCTTCAACTCGGCCTGCGCCGCCTGGAGCGTCTCCATGGTCTGCTGGAACTCCGCCGGCTTCGCGTAGAGGTCCGGATCGGCCATGGCCTTTTCGAGCACGCCGACCTCGGCCTCCTTCTCCTCCACCGACTGCTCCAGCACCTCCAGCGCGCGCGCCGCGAGGTCCGGGCCGAGTTCCCTGGCGGGCGGCACCGTCCCGTCCTTCATGAGGCGGTAGAGCGCGTTGCGGGCCTCGGCCTCGCGCCGTTTCTCCTCCTTCGACTTCTTGCCGCCGCCCGACGGCTTCGCGGCCGGCTTCGGACTGGCGGGCGTCGCAGACGGCTTCGTCGCCCCGTCGCCGGCGGGCGTCGCCAGCTTCGAGGCCGTGCCGTGCTCGCGCTGCCACTGCGCCTCGGAGTACGTCCCCTGGTAGGTCTGCACGTGCCCGCCCTCGACGTACCACACCGACGTCGCGACGGCGTCGATGAAGGCGCGGTCGTGGGAGACGAGGACGAACGTGCCGGTGTACTGGCGGAGCGCCTCGGCGAGGACGTTCTTGGAGACGATGTCGAGGTGGTTCGTCGGCTCGTCGAGGACGAGGACGTTGGCGGGGCTGAGCAGCGTCCGGGCCAGCGCGAGGCGCGAGCGCTCGCCGCCGGAGAGGACCGAGACCTCCTTCTCGACGTCGTCGCCGGAGAACAGGAAGGCGCCGAGGAGGCTGCGCAGCTCGGTGTCCGAGTGCCCGCGCGAGCGCTCCTGGATCGACTGGAAGACGGTGTGGGTCGGCTCCAGCGCCTCGGCCTGGTGCTGGGCGAAGTGCGCCATCTCGGCCCGGCGGTCCTGCTGGCGCTCGCCGTCGAAGTCCTCGGTCCCGAGGAGCATCCGCGCGAGCGTCGACTTGCCCGCGCCGTTCTTGCCGACGAGGGCCACCTTGTCGCCGCGCTCCAGCGACAGCGGGCCGGCGTGGTCGAACACGTGCGTGACGCCGCCCTCCGGCGCCGGGTACGTCTTCGAGAACTCGGACAGCTCGATCACCAGCCGGCCCGACGGCGGCGGCTCGGGGAAGCGGAAGCGGAGCGAGGCGGCCTCCGGCGGCGGCGGCGGGATCCGCTCCAGTTTCTCCAGCATCTTGATC
>CAYPVZ010000209.1:0-5849 GCA_964414235.1 uncultured Rhodothermales bacterium
GTGCTCCCGAGCGTCGCCACGTCGACGAAGGCGCCGGTGGCGGGCTCGTAGCGGGCGAGGAAGGCGTCCGCCTCTCCCGCGCTCGTCCGGCTGGCGGTGCCCGCGCTCGGGTCGAAGTCGGCGGTCCCCTCGAACTCGCCGCCGATGAGCACGCGCCCGCCCACGAGGGCGACGTCACTCGCGACGTCGAAGCCACCTCCCACGAGCGTGTTCGCCCAGACCGGCGCGCCCGCCGAGGAGAAGGCGCCCACCCAGATGTCGTTCGACGAGGCGTCGGGTACGGCCGAGCCTGCGGCGTAGACCCGGCCGTCACCCGTGGCGACTCGCCGCGGGGTCACCCCCGGCGTGGCGGTCTCGAACACGATCGCGCCGTCGCTCAAACGGTAGCCGCCGACGAGGCCCGTCCGCGCGCCGTCGTCGACGGCCGAGGCGTAGACCACGCCGTCGACGGCGACGCCGCCCTCGAACTGCTGGCCCGGCCCGCTGAGCAGCGTCCGCACCCACTGGAACGCGCCGGTCGAGGCCGAGAGCGAGGCCAGGGCGGCGTCGTAGCTGTCGGTCAGGGGCAGCGACGTCGTACCGAACGTGGCCGGCCCGATGTAGCGAGCGTTCACGAGCACGTGCCCGTCGGCGACGGCGAGCTGCGGGTTGCCGTCGGCGAGGGAACCGCCGAAGCGCGTCGCCCAGAGGAACGCGGCGGTGCTGGCGTCGACCGCCAGCACGAAGCCGTCGAGGCTGCCCTCGCTGGTGATGCTGCCGGCCGAACCGCCGAAGGTGACGGTGCCGTTGAAGTTGCCGCCGACTAACACGCGCCCGTCGGCGACGGCGATGCCGGTCCCGAACTCGCTGACCTGGCTGCCGAAGGAGAAGCCCCAGCGCAGCGCCCCGGCGGCGTCGTAGGCCGCCACGTAGACGTCGGCCTCGCCCTGGCTGGTCGCCGTGACCACGCCCGCGCCGGGGTCGAGGTCGATGCTGCCGGTGAAGTCGCCGGTGACGTAGGTCGTGCCGGCCGCATCGGTCGCGACGGCGAGCACGCGGTTGGAGCCGGTGCCACCGATGGCGAGCGGGTAAGCGCCGGCCCGCTGGCGGCCTGCATCGGCGCCGGCCGGGCGGTAGACGGTGACGTCCTGGGCGTCCGCCGGGGCGGCACTGAGGGCGAGGGTCGCCAGCGCGGCGAGGAGAAGCAGTCGGGACATGGGGACGGGAGAGAGGGCGTCACCGCCTCAACCGTCGCCCGCACGCCGACCGGACCACCCGGCCCGTATTTTCCTCGCCGTCGCTCTGCCCCGCTGACGGCGTCGACCTTCGACTGGCGACACGCACCGCCAGCGGGGCGGAGGGGCTATCGGACCACCGTCAGCCGCTGGACGGCCACCGCGCCGCCGGCCTCCAGCCGGACCACGTAAACACCCGATGGCAGACGCGACGTGTCCAGCGCCACCGCGTGCCGGCCCGCCGACTGCACACCGTCGAGCGCCACGGCCACCTCGCGGCCGAGCGCGTCGTAGACCGCCAGCCGAGCCGGGCCCGCCTCGGGCAGCTCCACCGACACGGTCGCCGAGGCAGAGCGTGCCGGGTTCGGGAACGGAGCCCCGAGCGCGACGGCCGAAATGGCTCCCCCATCCCCTGGGACCGGCTCGTTCGGCACCCCGTAGCCCTCGACCGCCTCTACGCGCCCCGTTCGGGACCACTCGCCGGCGCCGATCAGGTTCTCGCCCCGGACGCGCCAGTAGAGCACCTCGCCTGCCTGGACTTCTCCGTACGCGAACGCCTGCGGCGGACGGGCTCCCCCCTCCGAGGTCAGCGTGGCCGTCGTGAGGACGTCCGTGAACTGGTCGTCTCGGGCGACGTCGACGGTGTACGACACGGGCGTCTCGAACAGGCCCATCTCCCACGTGAGGACGAGAGGGCCGGCCGTCCCGGTGGTGTCGAGGCCGGCGAGGATGGGCCGGGTCGGCGGGGCGGCCACGCTATCGCCGGGAACCACCTGGAGGGTCGCGTCGGCAGCGTGCGTAAACCGGAGCGGGCGTGAGAGCAGGAGCTCTTGGTCGGCGGCGCTACCAACTCGCCGGCCTTCCGGGGAGAGGCGGATCTCAGAGAACTCCTCGAAGGGCGTGCCGGCATCGATCCAGACGAAGTCGCCCGCCTGGATCTGCTCCAGCGTCTGCTGCACGTAGATCCGGTCGGCGTTGGCCTGGGCGATCCGGGCGAGCACCTCGCTCCTCGGCGGAGTCAGCCACGTCTCGGGCAGGTAGCCCGCCTCGATGAGCGTCGTGACCTCGGTCGTGCCTCCCGTCATCCTGAAAAAGACGTTCGGCACGAGCGGGTTGCCCGCCAGGCCACCCTCCCGAAGCCACGACACCTCGTAGAGCTCCAGTTGCACCGTCGCCCCAGCGGCGGCCCCGACCAGTCCCTCCGTACCATCGAGCACGGCCGAGTAGTAGTCGCCGTCGTAGTAGAAGACGAAGGGAGGAGGGAACGGACCGTTGAGCGTCCCGAGGCCACCGCTGGGCACACGGAAGCGATCCCCGAACCACGAGATCATGGACGTCTCGGCCACCTTCTTCGAGTTCCCTGCGGTCTCGCTCGACAGAACCGTGAACGGGTTGAGGGAGCAGATCCACTCGGTGAGCACGTTGGCCCCACCGTGGAGGACGTACGACGTACCGGGCCGGACGGCCAGGTCCGACGCTCCGCCGAGCACCCATTTGCCGAAGCCCTCACAGGCCTCCCCGGCCAGGTTGTAGAACGCGCCGCCGTTGCGCGCCAGCGAGGCGACGGCGAGGTACTGGATCTCCTCATCTGTGAGCCGGATGCTCTGGACGAAGTCGGTCCGCTGGTTCGGCAGCAGGTGGAGGGTCTCGGCGACCTCCTCCTTCTCCCCCTCCACCGTGACCTCGGCCGTGATGTCGACGTCCTGAGCCGTGATGATGCCGGGGAACGAGTAGTAGGCCCGGGCCTCCCCGTTCTCGTCGGTCTCGACCTCGAGGATGGTAGCGCACGAGCCGCCTCCGCAGAAGTGGCCCCCCGAGTGCTCGGGCGTCACGATGGCGTCGGCGCGGATCAGGCCCGCCGTGAGGGTGACGGCGGCTCCGATGATGGGCTCATTGGTCATCGGGTCGAGTACCGTGACCACCACGTCGGCGCACGACGAGTGGCAGTGCTGCTCCAGATCTGAGACGAGGCCCGTGTTCGGGTCCACGGTCCCGGTGTAGGAGAACGGGCTGACGGGGCTCTTGCCGAGCACCTGATAGAGCAGCGGGCTCTCGGGCGCATGGTACTCGAGCCCGGTCCGGACCTGCGTCGTCGCCACGCCGTCGGTGCGAAACTCCAGGCTCAAGCTCTCTTTCGGTCCGACCACCGTCACGTCGTCGCACTCCCCGTTGTCGCAGGCGTTGACCACCTTCACTGGGAGGCCCGCCAGCGTCGTCCCTCGCACGCTCCACAGCGTCGCGTGGATCTCGGACTCGATGGGGACATAGTCGCTCTGGCCCGATGGCACGTACATGCCGAGCGCGTTGATGGAGAACCGGCCTCGGACTTCGATCGAGTCGCCGGGCGCGAGCCGATCCAGCGTGATGACGGACGGCCCGGGCGTCTGGACGGATGCGATCTCCGGCGCGCGCTTGGCGTTGCCAAACAACGAATCCGCAAAGACGGAGGCGAGGGCAAACCCGCGCACGACCCGGATGTCCTCGGCATCCTCGATGCCGACGTTCTTCAGCATGGCGACGAGCGAAATCTCGTCCCCGAGCCCCACCGGCGTCTCCTCCGACACGATGCGGTACGAGAGCAGGGACGCAGCCACGATGACCTGCTCCGTGTGGACGTTCGTCTGGCCGTCATCGTCGGTGACGGTCAGGCTGACGTCGAAGGTGTCGGCGCGGGCGTAGGTGTGCGTCGGGCGGGCGCCAGTGCCGGTCTGGCCATCGCCGAAGTCCCAGGCGTACGACGCGACGGCACGCTTGCCGGAGGGCGCACTGGAGTCGATCTCGTGCGACTGCTTGCTCTCGAAGCTTCCATCGAAGGCCACCTGGAGGCGCTCGTCCTGCCGCCATGTGTACCGGGCGACAGGCGTGCCATCGGTGACGGTGTAGACGACGTACCAGGTCGGGAAGCTCGCGCTGATGGCCGCGGTCTGCGCACGGCGCGCGTCACACCGGGTCCAATCCGGCTCCTCTGGGTAGAGAATGCCCGTGATGATTAACGATCCGGGAAGGGTGTACGCCAGGACCCCGGACTGGCCCGGCGAAAGCGTGTAAGGGTAGTTCTCAGAGGGTATGGGAGACGTGCGGCTCACGCCTGGGGTGGAATACGTCACGCTCGTCGCGTTGAGGCTCGCCCGCACGTCCGGCCACGTCGCGATGATGTCCGTCTGGCAACTGTAATAGTATTCCTGGCTGTGGGGTGGCGGCGGCGGCGGCGCTCCCACGAACTCCTGGTGGATGACCCGTCTCGACATCGCGATGCTGTCGCGCACGACGGTCTGGGCGCTCGCCGCGCTGGCGGCGAGCATCGCCAGCGCGGCGAGGAGAACTCGGAAGGTCGAAGGAGTCAGCAGTCGGACCATGGGGGCGGGAGAGCGCGCGTCACCGCCTCTACCGACATCCCGGCGGTGACTGGACCACGCGGCGGCCGTTTTTCTGAGCGACCCGGCCCAACCGGCCCCTGCCAAGCCCCTGGACCTACCTTCGGGCTCCCGCCCGCCCCGCCGTCCGTGCCCGACTCCGGCGCCGCCTCGCTCCTCGACCGGACCCGCCTCGGCGACGCCGACGCGTTCGACCAGTTGGTGGGCCAGCTTTACGGCGAGCTCCGCCACATCGCGCAGGCGCAGCGGCGGCGTCTCGGGGCGTCGGACACCATCAACACGACGGCGGTCGTCCACGAGGCCTACGCCAAGATCGGCGGGCGCGGCGACGGGGCGAGCTACACCGACCGCGACCACTTCCTGCGCGTCGCCGCCCGCGCCATGCGCGACGTGATCGTGGACTACGCGCGGAGCCAGCACCGCGCCAAGCGCGGCGGGCCGGAGCGCCCGGTCTCGCTCGACGTGCTCGGGCCCGTCGCCGCGCCCGCCGAGCTCGACCCGGCCGAGGTCCTCTCCGTCGACCGCGCCCTCGAAACGCTCGAAGGGATCGACGCCGAGGCGGCCCGGATCGTCGAGCTTCGCTACTTCGCCGGGCTCACCATCGAGGAGACCGCGCAGGCCCTCGACCTCTCGCCGATGACCGTCAAGCGGCGGTGGGCCCTCGCGCGGGCCTGGCTCTACAGCCGACTCGCGGACGACGCGCCGCCGGCATGAGGCCGCCCGCTGGTCCGCCCCGAACCGAAACGTCGGTAGCGGAGGTGCCTCCCCCTTGCCCATGACCGACGCCCACTGGCAGCGCCTCGCCGACCTCGTCCCCGACGCGCTGGCGCTCCCGACCGGCGAGCGCGACGCCTTCCTCGACCGCGCCTGCACGGCGCCCGACGGCACGCTCGACGCCGGCCTCCGATCCGAGGCTGCCCGCCTCGTCGCCGCCTCGGACGACGCCGACGCCTCGGGCGCGCTCGCTTCGCCCGTGGCTGGCGTCGCCGCGAAGACGAGCATCGTGCCCAAGGCCGTCGGGCCGTGGCGAGTGACGGGGGTGCTGGGCGAGGGCGGGATGGGCGTCGTCTACCGCGCTGAGCGCGCCGACGGGCTCTTCGAGCGGACCGTCGCCCTGAAGCAGATCCGCCCCGGGCTGGGCCGCGCCCTCGACGGGCGCCTCGACGCCGAGCGCCAGCTGCTCGCGCGCCTCGAGCACGACGGGATCGCCCGGCTCTACGACGGCGTCGGCGGCGAGGACGGGACGCCCTACGTGGTGATG
>CAYPVZ010000210.1:0-5834 GCA_964414235.1 uncultured Rhodothermales bacterium
CCCGAAGCACGGCTTCGCGACCCTGTTCCGCTCGCTCCGGACCGGGTCCTACCGCATCATCGTGAGCCCGCCGGCGGGCTCCCGGGGCGTCGCCACGCTCGATGCGCCCGGCCTCGGGGGCTCCGCGCTGGCGGTCGACGTCGACAAGGACGGCTTCCTGTGGGTCGGCGGCAGCGGCGGCCTGGGGCTGATGCGCTCGACCGAGCCCCTGCGCTGAGGCGCCGGCGCAGCCTGACGGGCGACCGCCCTCAGGCCGTGGGCTGAGCCTCGGCCCGGGTCGAAAGCCGTCCGTGCGGCGGCGGGTGTGGACGACCACGCCGCCGGAACCGCCCTCCCCCGCCCCGCTGGCGGCGCTCGACAGCCAGCCGGTCAGCGGCGGCGGTGGGTGCGCAGGGCGTGCGCGCGGCCGAGGCGCGTCACCGCTGGACGAGAGCGCGGGAGCGAGCGACACCCGCCACCACGCCCGCGCCGCCCACCACATTCGAGTAGGCCGGCACGGGCTCAGCGAACGGATTGCCCTCCGCCGACCGCCGACGCTCCTCTGACCGACGTGCGGCCGCGGCCTCGGCACTCATCGCCTCTACCTCAACGGCCACGAGGCACGGACCCGGCTGCTCCCCCACCAGCTCGAAAGCGACCACTCCGTCCGCCAGAAGGGCGCCGACGTCCAGGATGGCATCGAAGAGTCGGCCGACCTCCGAGCCGGAGCTGAGGTCGTCGAAGAACGTCGCCTCCCGGATCAGCGGGGCCGCCGTCAAAAACGTCCCCCGCGCGAGCCCCCGCGGATCGCACGCACCAGCGCCGAGCGCGGCGCGCGCGCTCATGTAGGCCACGCGGTAGGCCGCCGCCTGATCGGACGGCGCGAACCGGACCCCCAGGTCAACGTCGCCATAGGCGCGGTCTCCAGTAGAGGACGCGTCGGGGGCCTCCCACCCCCCGAGGACCACCAGGGCGAGGTCCGACGGCGGAGTCGGGGAGGCCGACGTCGCCGACACGGAGGGGTACCCCTCCGCTTCCACGCGGACCGTGTAGGTCCGGCCGAGTTCCGGTGCGGGGGCGCCGCGAACGACCCGTTCACTGCCAACGGCGCCGTCCCCCGCCCCGTAGAGCCCCTGCCCCCCGTCGGCCGGCGACACTGGGGGAAGCACCACCATCCTGCCGAGGTCGTCGGTGACGGTGACGTGCGCGCCTTCGACGGGCGGCACGGCGCCGGAGTGCACGGCCGGGTCACCGAGGGCGACGGTCCGCCCGACCGCCACGGTCCACGGCACGCCGGGCTCGAACCGGGCCTGGACGACGAGGACGGGCGCGTACTCGCTCGGGTCGAGGTCGGTGAACGTCTCGCACCCGCTGGCGGCGACGGCCGCCAGCAGCGCCACCGCGAGCGCAGCCCTTCTGGCGAGGAGGCGACGAGGGATCACCACACGAACCGATAGCTGACGGAGGGGAGGACGGGGAACAGCGCGACGTAGCGGACCCGGAGCCCCTGATCGGTCCCTGCCGCCTCGAACGACGTCGGGTACTCGGCGAAGTAGGGGTTGAGCCGGTTGTACACGTTCGTCACGCCGAGCGCGAGCCGGCCGCGGCCGTACTGGACCTCGTAGGAGACGTCGAGTCGGTGGTAGTCCGGCATCCGCGTTCCGTTGCGACGGCTGAATACGAAGGCATCTGCCCCAGCCCAGGCGACCGGCGCGGTCACCGCGGCGCCCGTGGCGTAGACGAAGAGTGCGGAGACCTGGCGCCGGGCGGACAGCCTGTGGGCGACCGCGATGGAGAGGTCGTGCGTCCGATCGTACCGGTACGGGAACGGCCGCCCCTCGTCGATCGCCTCGAACGTCCGCTCCGAGCGTGAGAGCGCGTACGACGCGCGGCACTCGGTCGTCCCAGCGGTCCTCGCCAGCGTGAGTTCGAGCCCGTAGGCCCGCCCGCCGCCCGTCACGACATCGGCGGCCCACTCGCCGCCGGAGGCGAAGAACCCGGCCCCGCCTCGGTACTCCACGAGCCCGGCCATCCAGGTCCTGAACACCCCGGCGGACGCCGTCCATCGGCCCGCGGCCCGCTCAACCGACGCGGCGGCCTGCCAGGACGACGCCGGCGGTGCGGAGGCTGTGGCCGGAACCCAGAGGTCGGTCGGCAGCCCGACGCCGGGGTTCGTCAGAAGGTGAAGGGGCTGCCACGTTCGCCCGACGGACGCTCGGGCGGTCCACCCCTCTAGATCGACGGTGCCGGAGAGCCGGGGCTGGATCCCGGCGAAGACCTCGCCCCCCACCGCGAGCCAGTCGACCCGGAGGCCGCCGTCGGCCCGAAGCGCCCCCCAGCCGACCCCATCGGAGACGTACGCTGCCCCGCCGACAGTCGCCACAGCTAGCCCTCCGCTCATCGTCTCCTCGGTCATCTGCATCCGCTGTACCGCCGTCGGCTGAAACCACCGGCGCTCGATGGCCACTCCGGCACCGAGCGCGTGGGCCCCGCCGAGCGCGTCGGCCGCCGCCTCGACGTCGGCCCGGAGGCCGAGGTCCGTGAGCCCTGAGGACTGGCGAAACGCCTGGGAGCGGTCGCGGGGGTCCGCCCCTCCGGGCCCGGCGGGGTACGTGGACGACGCCGACCGCTCGGCCGAGAATTGGTACCGGGACACGTAGGCCAGCGCGCTCACGAACGCCCGGTCGGAGAGCACGTGAGCCGCGCGGACGGTGGCCGTCGCATTCCCCCACGCGACGCCCGTATCGGACTGTTCCGTCTGGTCCGTAGAATTGAACGTCTCCTCTGAGTGCCGGTAGAACCGGTCGCGCCCGCCATAGGCGCTCGCAAACACACGCGTCCGCCCATCGACGTCGACATTGACCTTCGCCGTCGCGTCCTGGAAGTAGTACCCGGTCGAGTACCCGGGCCGCCACGTGAGAGGAGCCAGGATGGCGTCGGCATAGGACCGCCGAGCCGAGACGACGTAACCCGCCCGCCCGTCGGCGAGCGGCCCCTCCGCCAAGACCCGGGACGCGAGGAGGCCGACCGTCGCCGTCCCCCGTCGCCGGTCGCGGGCCCCCTCGCGCTGGGTCACGTCGACGACGCCCGCGAGCCGGCCACCATACCGGGCGGGCGGCGCGCCCGGCACGAAGAGGACAGAGGCCAGTGCGTCGGAGTTGAACACGGAGACCGCCCCGGCAAGGTGGGCCGCGTTGTAGACCGGGGCGCCGTCGAGCAGCAGCAACGTCTGGTCGGGCGAGCCGCCCCGGACGTGGAGGCCTGTCGACCCCTCAGAACCGAACCGGACCGCCGGTGAGAGTTGGAGTGCCCGGAGCGGATCGGCCTCCCCCAGCAGGGCGGGGATGGCCTCGACGTCGCGGGCTGTGAGCCGAACCGCCCCCGGCGGAGCGGCCTCTCGGACGGCCTCAACGGTGACCGTCCCGAGCCCTGTCGTGTCGGGCACGAGCCGAAAGAGGAGCGGGCCTCGCTCGCTCGCTCCGACGACGAACGTGTCTCGAAGCACCGCGTAGCCGAGCGAGCGGACTTCGAGGATGCCCCGACGCGGAGCTGGCGCAGCCAGGACGAGCGAAAAGTACCCGTAGGCGTTTGTGCTCCCCCCTCGGCCCGACGTGAGCTCCCGGACAGTCGCCCCGACGAGCCGCTCGCCCGTGGCGGCGTCCTCTACGTACCCGGACACCACCTGCCCCTGAGCGGAAGACGCCGCGATCAGCACCCCGAGAAGGGCGAGCGTTTGGGTGACAGGAAAGCGGCACATTGGCCGCCCAAGATAGCTGCCCCCGCCCCGCTGGCGGCGGGCGTCGCCAGCCGGTCAGCGACGGCGGTGGGTGCGCAGGGCGTGCGTGCGGCCGAGGCGCGGCTTCCAGATGTCGTCGGCCTCGACGGCGTTGGTGACGGCCGGCATGGTCGGGTCCGAGACGTCGGCGCCGTCGAGGTCGAAGACCTGGGTCGGGTTGTTGTCGGCGTCGACGAGGACGACGCGGGGCGTGTGCGTCGCGGCCTCCTCGGGCGTCATGTCGGCGTAGGCCATGACCACGACGAGGTCGCCGGGCGCGCAGAGGCGCGCGGCGGGGCCGTTGAGGCAGACCGTCCGGCTGCCGGCCTCGGCCGGGATCGTGTAGGTCTCCAGCCGGCTCCCGTTGTTGACGTTGACCACCTGGACCCGCTCGTACGGGAGGATCGTCGCGGCCTCCATCAGCTCGCGGTCGAGCGTGATGGAGCCCTCGTAGTGGAGAGCGGCCTCGGTCACCGTGAGCCGGTGGAGCTTGCCCTTGAACAGCGTGATGGTCATGGCAGAGAGGGACTCGGGACGGGGGGCCGGAGCGTGGGCGACGGGCGATCCGCCCCGGCCCTAGCGCCCCGGTCGTCCCGGGTCCCGAACGAGCAGCGTGGTGTTGTCGATCAGGCGGGTGCCGCCGAGGTAGACGGCGACGGCGGCAAGGTAGCGGCCTCCGGAAGGGCTTTCCTCCTCCAGGGTTTCGACGGGCTGGAGCGTGTCGGCGTCGACGACCTCGGCGTACTGGACGCGCGCGAGGGGCGCCGTCGCGATCTGCGCCTCCATGGTGCCGCGGAGCGCCGCCACGTCGTGCTCGCCGAGCGCGACCGCGGCCTCGGCCGCCCGGAGGGCCTGCGAGAGGACGACCGCCTGCGCGCGTTCCTCGTCCGAGAGGTAGGCGTTGCGCGACGAGAGCGCCAGCCCGTCCGGCTCGCGCACGATCGCGTGCCCGACGACCTCGATGCCAAAGCCCAGCTCCGCCGTCATGCGCCGGAGGATCGCCAGCTGCTGCGCGTCCTTCTCGCCGAAGACGGCGACGTGCGGCCGGCACGCCAGGAAGAGCTTCGTCACAACGGTCGTGACCCCCTGGAAGTGGCCGGGCCGCGTGGCGCCGCAGAGGTGCCGGTCGAGGTCGCGGACGGAGACCGTGGCGTACGGCGGCAGGCCGAACGGGTACATCGCCCCGACGCTCGGCGCGAAGACGGCGTCGACGCCGCCCCCCTCGTCGGCGAGGGTCGCCAGCGCGTCGAGGTCGGCGCCGAGCGTGCGCGGGTAGGCGTCGAAGTCCTCCGTGGGCCCGAACTGGGTCGGGTTGACGAAGACCGAGACCGTCACGTGGCCCTCCGCCCCGACGCGCTGGCGGGCGGCGCGGACGAGCGCGAGGTGCCCGGCGTGGAGCGCGCCCATCGTCGGCACGAGGGCGAGCGTGCGGCCGGAGGCGCGGGCCGCGTCGGCGGCGGCCTGCATGGCGGCGACCGTGTCGACGACGGGCGGGCGGGGGGAGACGTCAGGCATCCTGCCCCGCGTCTGTGCCCTGCGCCTCCGGCCGGCGCGCGCCCCGGATCTCCGCCCAGCGCACGATCACGTAGGCGATCAGGGCGACGAAGAAGAACACGAGCAGCGCCCAGGCGATGCTCTGGAGGGACCCGATCACGGTCCGGTAGACCTCCAGCGTCCAGCGCTCAGGGGTCAGCTGCAGAATCCGCGCGCCGCCCTCGGCCGGCGTGTAGCGGTCGGGCGAGATGTAGCGTTCGAGGTCGTAGACGCGCACGCCGCCGGAGATCCCGACGACCAGGAGGGCGAAGCGCACGAAGCGCTGCCAGCCGCTGCTGATGTCGTCGGCGATGATGCGGGCGAGGACCGCCCCGATGGACCGGTCGAAGGCACGCGCCGTCGCGGCCGACACGCCGGCGGCGACGAGAAACGTGACGAGGAGGAGCGAGACGAACATGGAGAGGGGTCGGAACGGCCGCAAGATCGTCCAGCGACGTCGCTCCGGGCGCCGGCCTTCGACCCGGATTCGCCGGGGGCGTCGAACCGCGCCCGCCGCCCCCGGTAGGTTGCGCCGACGCCCTCCGCC
>CAYPVZ010000211.1:0-5825 GCA_964414235.1 uncultured Rhodothermales bacterium
GGAGTGCTGGTAGTCGTCGCTTGCCGAGAGCAGCGCGCCAACCTCGCGCAGATCGACTGGACCGGCGCCGTGTTCGTCCCCAGCGGGACGGCGGCCGGCGACATCGTCCGCCAGCTGGCCGCGCGGTTCGACGTGCCGGTCGCCATCGACGCGTCGCTCGCGGCCGAGCCGATGGGGAGCACCGAGTACGGCGCCGATGGGCTGGAGGACGCGCTCGGCAAGCTGGCGCTCGCGCTCGGCGCGACGGTTGTATCTGAGGGCGGCGGCTTCCGTATCGCCGGGTAGTGCCTCGGTGCCGTCGGTCTCCACGCGGACGGGGCGGGGCCGTGCGTTCCAGGGGCCCTATTCTCCGTCGATGCCTCGCCTCACCCTCGCCGCCATGCTCACGGCCGTGCTCCTTGCGAGCGCGCGCCCGGCGTGTGCGCAGGACGAGGCCGAGTTGGTCTGGACCGCTGCGCCTCTGTCAGACGCACTCTACGACCTGGCCGAGCGGACGGGTCTGGAACTCGTCTTCGCCATGCGCCTCGTAGACGACGTCCGCGTGAGCGGGCGGTACCGCGTGACCGACGACCCGGACCGCGCGCTACGCTTGCTGCTCCGTGGCACCGGCGTCCGCGCCGAGCGGATTCGAGAGGGGCAGTATGTCTTGATCAGGGAGCCGCCGAACGTGGCGTCTGAGGTAGAGACAGGCCGCGAGGCCTACACCGGCACGCTCGACGGCCGCGTGGTCGACGTCGATACCGGCCTCCCGCTGTGGGGCGCCCACGTCTGGCTGGTCGATCTCGGGCTGGGGGACGTCGTCTCCGAGGACGGCTCGTTTGCCGTCGCCGACCTCCCGACGGGTCGCTACGTGGTCCGCGTCTCGCACGTCGGCTACCGGCCCGTCCGGCTGGAGCTCGACGTCTATCCGGACTCGCCGCGCCTGCCGCCGACGATCCGCCTGCAGTTCCAGACGACCGAGACGACCGACGCGACCATCGTCGCCGGGCCCGAGCCGCCCGGCCCGACGCCGGGCATGACCGAACTGGGCGCCCGCCAGGCCGCCGCCGTCCCCTACGCCCTCGGCGAGGCCGACCTCGCGGCGACGCTCTCGTGGCTCCCGGGCCTCACGCGGACCGGCGGCGCGTCCGGCGCCCTGGTCGTCCGCGGCGCCGACCCGAGCGCGACGCGGACCTACCGCGACGGCGTCCCGCTCTACGATCCGTGGCACGCCTTCGGGCTGTTCTCCGCGTTTCAGCCCGAGGCGCTCGCGCGCGTCCGCTTCCACCGGGGCTCGTTGCCGGCGCCCCTCGGCGGCGGGCTGGCGGCCGTCCTCGACGTGGAGACGACCGACGCGCTCGATGGTGACACGCTTCGCACGCTTGGACTCGGTGCTGTCGCCGCGCGGGCCGTGGCTGACATCCCGCTGGGCGAGCGTGTCGGACTCCACGTCGGCCTGCGCCAGTCCGTGCTTGGACCGCTCCTGACGCCCGGCCTCCGCGCCGAGGGCGGGGCGTGGGTCCTCGACCCGACTGGCGGGAGCCCATTCACGGCGTCCCATGGGCCAGATGTTGCGTTCGGAGACGCCGCCGTCAAGGTGAGCGCCCGCATCGGCGCGCACGGCCAGATCGACGCGGCCGCGACGCTCGGCCGCGACGCCGTTCGGGTGGATCTGCCCGTGGGGCCCGGCGGCGCGATGGACTACGCCTGGACGACGCACACGGCGTCGGCGCGCTACCGGGCGCTGATGGGGCAGAAAACATTCCTCACCGTGCTCGGCTACCGGACGGGCCATGCGGCCTCCGAGGACCGAGTGTTGCGCGTCGGCCGCGTCGAGACCGAGCAGGCGCTCGTCGAGCACGGGCTGAGCCTCGACTTCGACCACTTCCGGTCGCTGGCGCACCAGATTCGCGGCGGCGTGCAACTGGCGACCCGCGCGGTCAGCGGCTCCCAGCTTCGCCCCGACGGCGCCGACGATGGCCGCCAGCGCGCCGGGGAGGTTGCGGCGTATCTCATGGACACGTGGCGCCCGGCAGAGGGCTGGCAACTCCAACCCGGCCTCCGCGCGGAGGCGCGGGTGGTCCACGGCGACGTCTCTGTCGTCGACCTCAGCCCGCGTCTGTTCGTGCGCTGGACGCCGGACGAGGACCGGCTGGTCGTCCGCGCCGGCGTGAGCCGCCAGACCCAGGCAGTCCAACGCGTGCGTGATCGCGTGGCGGGTCGCTACGCCCTCGCCGCCTCGCGCTGGCTGCTGGCCGACGACCGTATCCCGCTCGCCTCCGCGTGGCAGGCCGGTGCGGGTACCGAGTGGGCGCCAACGACCCGCCTCGCGTTCAGCCTCGATGTCTACGTCCGGTGGTCGAGCGGCCTTCTCGAACCCGTCGCCGCGCCCGCGGGCGAGGCCGGTGTCATTCCGATCACGCTGTTCGACTCGCACCCGGCGCATGACGGGCGCGCGTCCGGCGTCGAACTGGCGGGGCGGTACGTGCTTGATCGATGGACGCTCGGGGTGAGCGGCGCGCTCGCGCGGGCCAGGGTCCGCCCTGAGACGGGCGGCGGCTGGCGGCCCTCGGCGTACGACCGGCCGGTGTCGCTGGGCCTCCTCGCCGAGCGGCGGTCCGGTCCCTTCACGATGGCCCTCCGCCTCGACGTGGAGTCGGGTCTCGCGCGTCCCGGTGGCGGGCGCGACGACCTCCAGGTGCGCGCCTCGGCCGCCGTCGGCGCGAATGCGCGGCTCTGGGGACTGAGCTGGACGACGCTGGCACAGGCGACCGTCCGCCCGCCGGGCGACGACCTCGGTGGCGGCACGCCCGACGTCGGCCTCCCGCTGGCGGCCGACGCGCGCGGGCTGCCCGGCTGGCCCGTCGTCAGCGTCTCGGCGCGGTGGTAGGACGGACCGTCGGCACGCCGCGCGGGTAGACTGGGCCGGTTCGATCTTCTATCCATGGCCTTCCAGACCCAGCGCCGCGAGCGCCCCGACCCCGCCGACCTCGACCTCCACGACGGGACCGTCACGCGCGTCGCCCAGCAAAAGAAGGACCTCGACCGCGCCAGCGTCTTCATCGACGACCGGTTCGCGTTCGGACTGGCGGTCGACCTCGTCATCGAGGCGGGCCTTCGGAAGGGCGTCCGCCTGACGGCCGATGAGCAGCGGGCGCTCCTCGTGCGCCAGGAGACCTTTGCCGCCAAAGCCACGGCGCTGAACGGCCTCGCCCAGCGGGCGCGGACCGCCCACGAGGTCCGCCAGTCGCTCGTCCAGAAGGGCTTCGCCGAGACCATCGCGGACGACACGGTCGCCGACCTCGAACGGATCGGCATGGTCGACGACGCGGCCTATGCGCGGGCGTTCGTACGCGGCCGCTTCAGCGGACGCGGCTACGGGCCGGCGCGGCTCCGTCAGGATCTCCAGCGCAAGGGGATTGAGCGAGAGACCATCGAGGCCGCGCTGGCGGAGTTGACCGAGGCCGAAGACCTCGGCGCCGAGGCGCGCGACCAGGCCCGGCGTAAGTGGCAATCGCTGGCGTCGGAGGAAGACCCCCGGAAGCGTCGGAAGAAGACGATGGACTATCTCGTCCGCCGTGGCTTCGGCTACGACGAGGCCCGTTCCGCCGTCGAGGCCGTCGCCGACGACGAGGGCTCGGTCTGGGACGACGCGTGACGGTCGCCGATCTCCGCCGCTCGGCGTTCGCCGTCGCCGCGCTGGTCGCCGTCGTCGGCACCATCTTTCCATTCGTTGCGCGAGGCGAGGGGGCATCGCCGGGCATGCTGGCCGACGCGGCGTTGCCGTCGCTGGCGCCCGCCCTCGGCCTCGTCGTCGCGACGCGGTTCGCACGCGACCACCGGCTGGCGACGTGGGCCGCCCTCGTCGGTGCCGTCCTCACGCTGATGCTTGGCCTCGCACTTTACGCCGCCGCGCTCCGGCCCGAGGCGCGCGCCGGCGCGCCGGTCCTCGCCACCGCTCTCGTTCCCCTCCGCCAGCTCGTGGCCGTCGCCTTCGTCGCCTGGGCCGTCTGGATCGCGCGCAAGACGCGCGAGCGGGGCTGAGGAACGGGCAGAGAGTCCACGTCCTCGACTGGCGGAGCCCACCTCCGCGCCTCATCTTTCACTCGTCCACCCCCTCTCCGATGTCCTTCGACCCCGCCGCCGACGCCCGCCAGACGGCCGAGGCCGTCGCCGCCGTCCGCGCGCAGACCGATCTGGTGCCCGAGCTCGCCCTCGTCCTCGGCTCCGGCCTCGGCGCCCTCGCCGACGAGGTCGAGGACGCCGTCGTACTCTCGACCTCCGACGTCCCACATTATCCGCGCTCGACGGTCGAGGGACATGCGGGTCGGCTCGTGCTCGGGCGGCTGGCCGGACGGCCCGTCGTCGTCGTCCAGGGGCGGATCCACGGCTATGAGGGACACGACGCGCGGGCCCTCGGCTTCCCCGTCCGGCTGGCGAAGGCGCTCGGTGCGCGCGGAATCGTGCTGACGAACGCGGCCGGCGGCATCAACCCGGCCTTCGGCCCCGGCACGCTCATGCTGATCGCCGACCACCTCAACCTCGCGTTCGCTAACCCGCTCTCAGGACCGGTCGGGCAGGGCGAGGTCCGGTTCCCGGACATGTCGAACCCCTATGACAAAACGTGGCGGGAGCAGGCGCGTAACATTGCGTTAACACACGGGATTCCGTACCGTGAGGGGACGTATGTGTGGACCTCCGGCCCCTCCTACGAAACCCCCGCTGAAATCCGCTTTTTTGCCCGTGCCGGGGCGGATGCCGTCGGCATGAGCACCGTTCCTGAAGCCATCCAGGCCGCCGCGCTCGGCCTGCCCGTCCTCGGGATTTCCACCATCACCAACCCCGCGGCCGGCCTCCAGGATCAGCCGCTCGACCACGCCGACGTGCTGGAGGTCGGGCGCCAGGTCCGAGACCGACTCGCCGCCTGGGTCCGCGCCATCGTGGCCGAGAGCACGCTCTAGCAGCGCGTCGCGGCCTGCGCCGGGCCCGGGAGCTCCTGCGGGAGCCACGCCCCGGGACCCATGACCGCACGCCTCTCGACGCTCGCCCTCGTCGTCGCGCTCCTCGCGCCGGCCGTCGCCGCCCAGGACCCGCTCCGGCTCCAGCTTTTCAGCGGGATCGACCGTGAGGCCGTCGAGGTCGGCGGGCTGCTGCAGGTGGACCTGGAGGTGCTGGCGGTGCCCGTGGGCGAGGCGGCCCGCGAGGCACTGGCGACGGCGTTCGGCGCCTGGGAGGTCGGTCGCCAGCTCGGCGACGGGTTCGAGGTCGTCCGGTTCACGGATGCGCTGTCGCGCGAGACGGGCGACGTCGTCGAGATGCAGCGGCGACTGGTCCTGCGTGTGAACGATGCCGTCGCCGAGGTGCCGGAGCTCCAGCTGGACGTTCCGGTCGGCGGCCGGACGCGGGTGTACACGACGGGCGCCCACGCCATCCGGACCTACGCCGATGACGGCGCCGCGGCGGCGGCGGCCCGCTCGGTCGTGCCCGTGACGGCAGAGGGGGTGATCGACGGCGTCCCGTTCGAGCGGCTCGGCTCGGCGTTCGTCGTCGGCGACGACGCGCTGGTGACGGCCTACCACGTCGTCGTCGGCGCGCGGCGCGTGCGCGTGCGGATGCCCGATGGGGAGGAGGTCCGCCTGGGTCGGGCGTGGGCGCTCGATCCGGAGCGGGACGTGGCTGTGCTCCATCTGCCGAGCGACGTGAGGGCGGCGGCCGGCTGGCGCCCCCTCGTCGTGGCGCCGGAGGACGGGCAGGACGCCGTCGCCTTCACGGCCGGCTGGCCCGAGCGGCACCAGCAGGAGACGGTCGCCCCCCGCCAGGATCGGCAGCCCCGTGACGAGCGCCCC
>CAYPVZ010000212.1:0-5820 GCA_964414235.1 uncultured Rhodothermales bacterium
GCTGCCCCCACTGCGTTTGTCTGGGAAAGCCCCCGCTTGCGATGCCTGTCCCCTCCCCCGCCCTCCTCTCCGATTCCCCCATCGCCGACAGGGGCGACGGGGCCGGCGGCCTGCCGCCCGAGGCCTTTTCCCGAGCGACGCTGGGCGTCGAGGGCATGACGTGCGCCTCGTGCTCGGGCCGCGTCGAGAAAGCGCTGAACGCGGTGCCGGGCGTGCACCAGGCGACGGTCAACCTGGCGACCGAACGGGCCACGGTCGAGTTCGACGCGAGCCGGACCTCGCCTCTGGCGCTGGCCGAGGCGGTCCAGCGGGCGGGCTACGACGTGCGGACCGAGGAGGTGAGCTTCGCCGTCGGCGGGATGACGTGCGCGGCCTGCGTCGGGCGCGTCGAGAAGGCGCTGCAGGGCGCCGACGGCGTGGTCGAGGCGAGCGTCAACTTGGCGACCGAACGGGCACGCGTGCGCTACGCGGCCGGAACGGACGTCGAGGCGTTGTATGACGCCGTCCGCAAAACGGGCTACGACGTGGTCGAGGCCGTGGGTGGCGCGAGCACGGAGGACGCCGAACGTACAGCGCGCGAGTTGGATCGCCAGAGGCTGCGGCGCCGGCTGCTGTGGGCGGCCGGGCTGTCGCTGCCGCTCTTCCTGATGGAGATGGTGCCGATGGCGATCCCCGGCGGGATGGCCTGGGTAGACGGGCTCGTCCCGATGCACACGCGCTGGCTCGTCGCGTTCGTGCTGGCGACGGCGGTCCAGTTCGGGCCGGGCTGGCGGTTCTACCGCGCCGGGTGGGCGGCGGCGCGGCACGGCGCGCCCGACATGAACACCCTCGTCGCGCTCGGCACGTCGGCCGCCTACGGGTACTCCGTCGTCGCGACGTTCCTGCCGGGCGTGCTGCCCGAGGGCGCCGTCCACGTGTACTACGAGGCGTCGGCGACGATCATCACGCTGATCCTGCTTGGCAAGTGGTTCGAGGCGCGGGCGAAGGGCCAGACCTCGGACGCGGTCCGGGCGCTCCTGGGCTTGAAGGCGGAGACCGCTCGCGTCGTCAAGGACGGCCAGGAAACCGAGGTGCCCATCGACGACGTGGCCGTGGGCGACGTGGTGCGCGTGCGGCCGGGCGAGAAGGTGCCCGTCGACGGCGTGGTGACCGAGGGCGCGAGCTACGTGGACGAGTCGATGGTGACCGGCGAGCCCGTCCCGGTCGAGAAGACCGTGGACGCCGAGGTCGTCGGCGGGACGGTCAACCAGGCCGGGGCGCTCCTCGTCCGGACGACGCACGTCGGCGCGGACACCGTGCTCGCCCAGATCGTCCGGCTGGTCGAGGATGCCCAGGCGTCGCGCCCGGCGATCCAGGCGCTGGCCGACCGCGTGGTCGCCGTCTTCGTGCCGGTCGTGCTGGTGATCGCCGCGCTCGTGTTCGGGGTCTGGCTCCTGGTCGGGCCGAGCCCGGCGCTCACCTACGCGCTGGTGGCGGCGGTCTCCGTCCTCATCATTGCGTGCCCGTGCGCGATGGGGCTCGCCACGCCCGTCTCCGTCATGGTGGGGACAGGCAAGGCGGCCGAGCTCGGCGTGCTCTTCCGCAAGGGCGAGGCGCTGCAGACGCTCTCCGAGGCGGACGTGGTCGCGCTCGACAAGACGGGCACGCTCACCGAGGGGCGGCCGACGCTGACCGACGTGGCGCTGGCCGACGGCGCGAGCTTGAGCGAGGACGCCCTGCTCCGGCTCGTCGCGGCCGTCGAGGTGCCGAGCGAGCACCCGGTCGCACAGGCCATCGTGCGCGAAGCGGACGAGCGCGGGATCGACGTCCCGACGGCGTCCGACTTCGAGGCCGTGCCCGGCTTCGGCGTGCGGGGGACGGTCGAGGGCCGCCGCGTCGAGGTGGGCGCCGACCGGTTCATGGCGCAGGTTGGGCTCGACGTGTCGCCCCTCGCGGAGGCCTCTGACGCGCTCGCGAGCGAGGGCAAGACGCCGCTCTACGCCGCCGTCGACGGCGTGCTCGTCGCAGCGCTGGCCGTCGCCGATCCCATCAAGGCGACGACGCCCGCGGCCATCGACGCGCTCCACCGGGCGGGTTTGCGTGTGGCCATGATCACGGGCGACAACCAGGCGACGGCCCAAGCCATCGCGCGGCGGCTGGGCATCGACGAGGTGCTGGCCGAGGTGCTCCCCGCCGACAAGGCGCAGGCCGTGCGCGACCTGCAGGGCGAGGGCCGCCGGGTCGCCTTTGTCGGAGACGGCATCAACGACGCGCCGGCGCTCGCGCAGGCCGACGTGGGCGTGGCCATCGGGCCCGGGACCGACGTCGCCATCGAGGCGGCCGACGTGGTGCTCATGCGCGGCGACCTGACGGCGCTCGTGGACGCCCGCGCGCTCTCCGCGGCCACGCTCCGCAACGTGAAGCAAAACCTGTTCTGGGCCTTCGCCTACAACATCGTGCTGATCCCGGTCGCGGCGGGCGTGCTCTACCCGGCGCTCGGCGTGATGCTCTCGCCCGTGCTCGGAGCCGCGGCGATGGGGCTCTCGTCGGTCTTCGTGCTGACCAACGCGCTCCGGCTCCGCCGCTTCACGGCGCCGGAGATCGCGGCCTCGCCCGCGCTTGCGACGGTCCGGTAACGCTCGGCCCGCCGCCGCGTTTATACCGGTGAACGCCCCCCGCACCATGTCCCTCTCCCCCACCCTGCTCGAAGCCACGCTCGCCGCCCAGGGCGAGCCGCTCCTCGCCTACGTCCGCCAGCGGCTCGGGGCTGAGGTTGCGGAAGACGTGGTCCAGGACGCGCTCGTGAAGGCGGTCGAGGGCGCGCCCGCGATGGACGAAGAGGCGGACCTCGCGCGCTGGTTGTGGCGCGTCGTCCGGAATGCGACCATTGACGCGCACCGCCGACGCGAGGCCGCAGGCCGCCGCGAGACGGCGTGGGCGGACGAGCAACCGGACGCCGAGATGCCGCCCGAGGAGGCGCCCCGGCTGTGCGCGTGCTACCGCCCGCTCCTGGACGGCCTCGCGCCAGAGGCCACCGAGGTCCTGCGCGCCGACCTCGACGGCGAGCCCGCCACCGAGGTAGCGGACCGCCTCGGCGTATCGCCCGGCACGCTCCGCGTCCGACGCCACCGGGCTCGCGCGGCGCTCCGCCAGAGGCTCGACGACGTCTGCCGGGCCTGCGCGGGCTGCCTCGACTGCTCGTGCGACGCACCCTCCACCGATTCCCCCGTTTCACTCTCCCCCACTCCCATGCACACCCCCACCCACACCGACGACACCCTGCGCTTCGGCATCGAGGGCATGACCTGCGGCGGCTGCGTCGCCTCTGCCACCCGCGCGCTCGAGAAAACGCCCGGCGTGACCGTCGAGCAGCTCACCCTCGACGGCCCCGCCGTCGTCCGACTCTCGGACGGCGCCGACCGCGAGGCCGTGCGCGGCGCCGTCGAGGGCGCGGGCTTCCGTCCTGTGTTCGACGCCGCTTAGTACGGCTCGCCGTCAGACCGGGGCCGCCGGGCACCTCTTCGGGGGCGCTCGGCGGCCCCGAACCTTAAAAGGCGCTCAGGTGGCCTGGAATCGCCGATCCATCGTGCGCGCGACGGGTACGACCGGACTCACCCTCCCCGACCCGGATGTCCTACAAGCGGTTTTTCGCGATGATCGTCACCTCGACCGTGGTGATGTTCGTCCTGATGTACTCGACGGTCTACTCGCTCGACCACGTCTGGTGGAGCGACACGAAGATGTTCATGGCGCTCTACATGGGCGCGACGATGGCCGTGATCATGCTCGCCTTCATGTTGAAGATGTACGACGACAAGAAGGTCAACCTCGCCATCTTCGGCGGGAGCGCGGTCCTGTTCGCGCTCGGCCTGTGGCTGGCGCAGAGCCAGGAGACCGTGCAGGACGTGGACTGGATGAAGGCGATGATCCCCCACCACTCCATCGCCATCATGACGAGCGAGCGGGCCGAGATCTCGGACCCGCGCGTGCGCCGTCTGGCCGACGAGATCATCCTGGCGCAGAAGCGCGAGATCGCCGAGATGGAGGCGCTCATCGCCGACGTCGAGGGGTCGGACTACGACGGCGCGGCGATCCCGCCGTCGGTGCCGCCCCTCGAAGGCGGCTCGGAGGAGGAGACCGGGCCGGTGGAGGGGGCGCCCGCGCTGAGCGCGGCGGACCGCCCGCTCGTCGGCGACGTGCTGATCCTGACCGACGTGAGGGTGGTCTCGGACGCCTGGGTCGTCGTCCACCCGGCCGCGACGGGGGGCGGCCCGGACGCGTCCCGCGTGCTCGGTCACGGGTTCGTCCAGCACGGGACGACGGACCGGGTGCCGGTCACGCTGGACCTGGACGGCGAGGCGAGCGGCACGCTCTACGCGATGCTCCACGATGACACCGGCGAGATCGGGCGGTTCGAGTTCGGCGGGGCGGGCACGCCGGACCAGCCGTTGATGAACGGCGGGGCCCCGGTCGTCGAGGCGATCTCGGTCCGCTAGGGTCGGCGCGTCCATCGAACGCACGACGGCGCGGCCCCATCCGGAGCCGCGCCGTCGCTGCGTGGGCTGGGCGGGTTACGCCTACGCCATGGCGTCGAGGAGCGCCTGGCAGGCCTTCGAGCATTCGCGGCAGCACTCCATGCACACGCGGCAGTGGTCGTGCATGTCGGCGTGCTTCGAGCACTCGTCGGCGCAGGCGTCGCAGGCGGCGACGCAGGCCTCGAGCTGGGCACGAAGGATGGCGGGGTTCGACTCGGTCTGGCGCGAGAGCACGCGGCCGGTCGTGGCGCAGATGTCGGCGCAGTCGAGGTTGGTCCGAATGCAAGCGGAGAGGTCCATGTCGCCGCTCTCGCCGAGGCAGGCGTCGGCACACGAGGTACAACACTGCTCGCAGGCGAAGGCAGAGTTGACGAGCGCCACGATCTTGTCGAGGTGCTCGGAGGGGCTGGGATGCTTCGGGAGCATGTCTTGGGTGCGCATGGGCTTGGGGGATGGGGTGTGGTAGAAGGGTGCCTCGGAGGCCGGATACTGACGGGCGAGGGCTTGTGCTGTTCGGCGTCCAGACCTTAAAAGGCGTTCAGGTGGCTCGTTGAGAGCGAGCCGCCGTTTACAGCCACGAGAACCGGGGCATCCCCGGTGCGAGCCGGGCACCGGGGCGGAGCCATCAGGCCACGTCCTTGTAGGCCAGGAGCCGGAGCGCGTTGAAGACCACGATGAGCGTCGACCCCTCGTGGAGCGCGACCGCCGGGCCGATGCCGAGCCCGAGGAGCGTCGCCGGGACAAGGAAGGCCACCATGCCGAGGCTCATCCACAGGTTCTGGCGGATGATCCCGCGCGTCTTGCGGCTCAGGCCGACGGCGAACGGAAGCTTCGAGAGGTCGTCGGCCATGAGCGCCACGTCGGCCGTCTCCAGCGCCACGTCGGAGCCCGCCGCGCCCATCGCGATGCCGACCGTCGCGTTCGCCATCGCGGGCGCGTCGTTCACGCCGTCGCCCACCATTGCCACCTCGCCCTGCTGGCGGAGGGCTTTGATGGCCTCCACCTTGTCGTCGGGCAGGAGGTCGCCGCGCGCCTCGTCGATGCCGACGGCGCGGCCGACCGACTCGGCGACGACCTGGGCGTCGCCCGAGATCATGATCGTGGTCTCGATGCCGAGCGCGTGGAGCTGCCGGATGACGCCCTTGGCCGCCTCGCGGGGCGTGTCCATCAGCCCGACGACGCCCAGGAACCGCCCGCCGCGCTGGACCAGCATCGTCGAGCGGCCGTCGGCTTTGAGCGCGCGGTCGCGCTCCAGGAGAGCCTCTGGCGCTGCCGTCACGCCGTCGAGCGTGAACAGGTCCGGCTT
>CAYPVZ010000213.1:0-5810 GCA_964414235.1 uncultured Rhodothermales bacterium
CGGACCTGTCGGACGGCGTCGCGGACCTGTCGGACGGCGTCGCGGACCTGTCGGAAGGCGTCGTGGCCCTGTCGGACGGCGTCGTGGCCCTGTCGGACGGCGTCGTGCTAGCCGCGGCTGGCGCGGGCCATGGCGTCCTCGGCCAGCCCGAACCAGCGGTCGGTGAGCGACTGGAACTGGCGGTAGCTGTCGAGGAGGCGGCGCGTGTGGGCGTCGGCGGCGGCGGCCTCGTCCATGAGGTCGCGCGAGGCGCGGGCGGCGGCGGCCATCACGTCGTCGGGGAACGGGACCACCTCGACCCCCTTCTCCAGCAGCGAGGCCATCGCGGCCGGGTTGCGGGCGTCGTACTCGCTCAGCATGCGCGCGTTGACCTCGTCCGAGGCCGACTGGAGCGCCTCGCGGTAGGCCGCCGGCAGGCCGTCCCAGGCCGCGCGGTTGACGTAGAACGAGAGCCCGGCCGCCGGCTCCCACCAGCCCGGGTAGTGGTAGGTCTTGACGACGCGGTAGAAGCCCATGGTCTCGTCGTCGAACGGCCCCACCCACTCGGTGGCGTCGATGGCGCCGCGCTCCAGGGCGCCGTAGATCTCGCCGCCCGCGATGGTCTGCGGGACGACGCCGAGCTGCTCCATGGCGCGCCCGCCGAGGCCGGGGATCCGCATGGTGAGCGCGCGGAGGTCCTGCAGCGACCGTACCGGCCGGCGGAACCAGCCGCCCATCTGGGTGCCCGTGTTGCCACCGAGCAGGCCGACGACGCCGAACGCGTCGAGCGTCTGCTGGGTCAGCTCGCGGCCGCCGCCGTGGCGCATCCAGGCGTCGTGCTGGCGGGCCTGCATGCCGAAGGGGACGGTCGTCTCGAAGGTCAGCGCGGGCGTCTTGCCGAGGTAGTAGTAGCTGGCCGTGTGGCCGATGGGGACGGACCCCGCCTGGACGGCGTCGAGCACCTGGAGCGGCGGGACGAGGGCGCCCGCCTCGGACGGCTCGATCTCGAAGCGCCCGTCGGTCAGCGCGGCGACGCGGGCCGCCAGCGTCTCGACGGCGCGGTGGAGGATCTCGGTGGAGCGCGGGAAGCTCGACGCGAGCCGCCAGCGCACGCGCGGGCGCGTGACGACGGCCGGGCCTCCGGCCTCGGCAGAGGCGTCGGCGGAGGCGCCGGTGTGGCGGCGGCCGTGCCCCGGGCCCGGCCCGCAGGCGGCGAGGGCGCCCAGGCCGGACGCGGCGGCGGCGGAGACGAAGCGGCGACGGTCCATGCCGGAGTCTACACCGAGAGCGGGCGGCGGGCGTCCGCCCGTTCGTCTAGGCGACGACCTCGCCCCGCCCGGCGGTGGCCTCGACGAACGCCTCCGCCAGCGGCGCGGCGTGCGAGCGGCGCACGCGGAGATCGAGGACCGTCCCCTCGGGCGCGTAGGTCTGCTCGGCGACCTCGGCGTCGTACACGTCGAGCAGGCGCATGGCGGCGGACGTGTCCGAGAACGCGAACGCCAGCCGCACGGGCGTGCGGAGGACGACCTCGCGCCGCCGGGCCGCGTCGAGCGACGCCCCGGCCGCCTCGCCGTAGGCCCGCGCCAGCCCGCCGACGCCGAGCTTGGTCCCGCCGTAGTAGCGCGTCACGACGACGAGGACGCCGTGGAGGTCGCGGCCCTCGATCTCGCGCAGGATGGGGACGCCCGTGGAGCCGCTGGGCTCGCCGTCGTCGGACGAGCGGGGCGCGGGCGCGTCGAGGCCGAGGCGGTAGGCCCAGCCGTGGTGCCGCGCCGCGTGCTCGCGCTGGCGGACCTCCTCGACGAGCGCCAGCGCCTCGGCGGCGTCGGCCACCGGGAACGCGTCCCCGATGAACCGGGAGCCCTTCGTTTTGGGGGGCTCTGCACGGGCCGGCGCGGCCAGCGTTCGGAACGTATCGGTCATGGTCAAGAGCCGGGCGCAACCCGCCACCGGTGCCTTCGTCAGTCGGTCGTCTCCGCCTCAAACTATGCCCCTCGCGACGCTCCTCGCCGCGCTCCTGCTCCAGGCCGGCCCCGCCGACCCCACGCTCCGCGCCGGTCAGGCGACGGCCGTCTCCGTCGACGGCGTGCTCGACGAGGCCGACTGGGCGACCGCCGAGGTCGCGACCGCCTTCACGCAGTACCGCCCGACCGAGGGCGCGGCGGCGACGCACCGCACCGAGGTCCGCGTGCTCCGCGGCCCTTCCAGCCTCTTCGTGGGCGCCGTGCTGCACGACGACGGCGAGGTCCGGACCACGCTCAGCCGGCGCGACGACCTCGAAGGCGACTTCTTCCTCGTTGCGCTCGACGGCTACCACGAGGCCCGCTCGGCCTACGAGTTCGCCGTGACCGCCTCGAACGTCCAGTTCGACGCCGTCAATTCGGGCAACAACGAGGACGCGTCGTGGGACGCCGTCTGGACCTCGGCCACCCGCGTGACCTCGGACGGGTGGGTCGCCGAACTGGAGATCCCCTACTCCCAGCTCCGCTTCGCGGGCGACGAGGCGGCCTGGGGCGTCAACTTCGTCCGGATGATCCGCCGGCTGGAAGAGCAGACGTTCTGGAGGCCGCGTTCCAGCCAGACGGATCGGCTCGGGCTCACGGCGTTTCTGGGCACGCTCACGGGCGTCGAGGGCGTCCGGCCGCAGCGGCTGCTCCAGGTGACACCCTACTCGCTCGCGCGGGCCCGTCGCTACGAGGGCGCCAGCCCGGACGTCGCGACCGCCGACTACGCGGCCGAGGTCGGCGCCGACGTCAAGGTGGGACTGGCCTCGAACGTGATCCTCGACCTCACGGTCAACCCCGACTTCGGGCAGGTCGACGCGGACCCCTCGGAGCTCAACCTCTCGACCTACGAGACGTTCTTCTCCGAGCGGCGGCCGTTCTTCCTGGAGGGCACCGAGATCTTCGACGTGACCTACGGCTCGGGCGACGGCGCGCTCCTCTACACGCGCCGGATCGGCGCCGTCGGGCCCATCCTGGGCGCGGCCAAGCTGACGGGCCGCACGGCCGGCGGCCTCTCGTTCGGCGCGCTGGCAGCGGCCACCGGCGACGACGTCGACCCCGAGCGCGGCTACGCGGCCGTCCGCGTCAAGAAGGACCTCCCGCACCAGAGCTACGTCGGCCTCGGCGCGACCGGCTTCGTGGCGGGGGCCGACGCGGGCGACGCCCGCAGCGCCGCCGTCGCGGCCGACTGGGCGTTCCGCGTGCTCAAAGACCACGGCTGGCAGTTCGAGGGGACCGCCGCCGCGACGGCCGTCGACGCCAGCCGCCCGGCCCGGCCCGGCGACCGGCCCAACCTCGGCTACGCCGTCTACATCGGGTTCGACAACATCGAGGGCTTCACGACGCCCGGCTTCGGCTTCCGCGTCTACTCCGACGGCTTCCAGCTCAACGACGTGGGGCGCTTCCGAGAGGCCGACCTCATCTCGCTCAAGGGCGGCACCTCACACCTCTGGAACCAGGCCCAGCCCGTCGGCCCGTTCCGCCGGCTCCGCACGGGCGGCTTCGCGACCCAGGAGTGGCGCTACACCGACGGCACGAACCGGGGCTTCAGCGGCAACCTCAGCGTCGGCGGCCCGCTCCTCTCGTTCCAGGAGCTCGACTTCGGGATCCGCCTCCATTCGATCGGCGGCTACGACGTCCGCGAGACGCGCGGGCTCGACGTCGTCGTCAACAACCCCCGGATCAGCGCCTCCGCCGAGTTCGAGACCGACCAGCGGCGCCAGTTCCAGGCCAGCGTCGGCCTCTCGGGCAGCGTCAACCCCGACGGGGGCTACGCCGTCGAGCCCGGGGCCGGCATCGACTGGACGGTGAGCGACCGGCTGGCGGTCTCGCTCGACGGCACCGTCTCGCTCGGCGAGGGCCAGCGCGCGTGGGTCACGAACGAGGGGTTCGTGCGCACGGCCGACGGCCTCTTCGTCGGCGCCGAGGCGGAGGCACCGGACCGCATCGGCCTCGACGACCGCATCGCGGTCCCGCTAGCGGGCCCGGACGCCGACGCGCTCTTCGAGGGCCTGGCGCCAGTCGCCACGCTCGACGACGGCGTGGGCTTCTACCGGCCCGTCTTCGCCGCCCGCGACACGCGCTCCGCCAGCCTCACCTCGCGCGCCAACGTCCTCTTCTCCTCCACGCTCTCGCTCCAGCTCTACGGCCAGCTCTTCGCCGCGCGCGGGCGCTACCAGGGCTTCCGCCTCCTCGCCGGCCCGGACGACCTCCGCGACTTCGACGCCTACCCGCGCCGACGGGACTTCTCGTTCGCGACGTTCAACCTGAACGCGGTCCTGCGCTGGGAGTACCGCCCCGGCTCGTCGCTCTACGTCGTCTGGACGCAGGCCCGCGGCCTCGACGACTACCGCGACACCCTCCTCTCCGGCGACCCGTTCGTCTCGCCCTACGACCGCTCGACGACCGGCCAGTTCGGCGACATCTTCGGCGCCTTCCCGGACAACGTCGTCCTCGTCAAGCTGAGCTACCTCTTCATGCGGTAGCGCCCGTGCGGCTGGCGACGCGCGTCGCCAGCGGGGCGTCAGCCCTCGATCTCCGTCACGAGCTGGATCTCGCGGAGGACGCCCTGCACGCGGAAGCAGTCGAAGAAGTCGCCCTGGTAGACGCAGTCCTTGCCCTGCGTGTGGACCGTCCACGCGTGACGCTCGGCCTGCTCCGTCGAGCACCCGGTCGCCTTCACGACCTGCGTGATGACCTCGTCGAACGTGTGGATGTCGTCGTCGAAGAGGATGACGCGCCACGGCGTCTCGACGGCGGCGTCCGTGGTCTCCTCCAGGGCCGGGGCGACGTCGGGGGCCGCCGGACCCGCCATCGTGTGTCCGGCTCCCATGCTAGCCCTCGATGCCCTCGGACGGCACGAGGGCGAGGATGTGGATGTCTTCGGTGACCGGGTTGGCGAGCAGCTTCTCGGCCGCCTGGCGGACGGTGGCCTCGGCCGCCTCGGCGCTCGGCGCGTCCACGTGGAGCTCGAAGAACTTGCCGGTCCGGACGCTGTCGACGCCGGGCATCCCGAGATCGCGGAGGGCGGACTGGATGGCCTTCCCCTGCGGAGCGAGGATCGAGGGGCGGAGCGTGACGCGGACGTGGGCGGTGAACATCGATTCGGGGGGGCGAACCGCAAGCTACGCCGGCTCGCCGGCCGGCGGCTCGTCGTCCGGGTCTTGCGTGGCGACACGGATGGCCCAGAGCAGCGCGCGCCCGAGGCCCCAGCCGAGGTAGATGATGGCCGAGGCGAGCAGCCCCTCCTCCTGGAACACGACGCCCAGCAGCATCGCCAGCCCGAAGAGCAGGAACCGCATCCGGTACTTCCGGAGGTTGGTCGCGTTCGGCTGCGGGAGCGCCGGGAACGGGACCGGCGCCACCATCAGCGCGGAGAGCACGACGACGATCGTGATGAGGACCGAGAGCTGGGGCCGCGCCAGCACGTTGAACCAGTCGTGGTCCACCGAGGTCAGGATGAACACGACGACGGTGCCGGCCTGCGCCGGGATCGGCAGGCCCGTGAACTCGGTCGACTTCTCGCCGACGACGGCCAGCGAGTTGAACTTGGCGAGGCGCACGGCCCCGAACAGCGCCGGCAGGCTCGCGAGCAGGCCGCCCCACATCGGCATGAGCTGGTGCAGCCCGAACTGGTAGAGCAGGAAGCTCGGCGCGACGCCGAACGAGACGATGTCGCTGAGCGAGTCGAGCTCGACGCCGAACTCGCCCGAGACGCCGACGAGGCGCGCCATCAGCCCGTCGAGCAGGTCGAAGAACGCCGCCAGCACGACGAGCCACGCCGCCGCCTCCAGGTTGCCCGCCGCCGACTGGATCAGCGAGTAGACC
>CAYPVZ010000214.1:0-5789 GCA_964414235.1 uncultured Rhodothermales bacterium
AAGAAGGCCCGTGCGTACGGATCGGCCGCCAACCCGGAGGCCTCCCACGCCGAGGCGCGCGGCGGCAGGTCGCCCGTCAGCCGGTTGAACTCGATCTGGACGTCCGGCCGCGAGAGGAACTCGACGAGTTGCCATGCCTCAGCCTTGTGCGGCGAGGCCGCGAAGAGGACGAGACTGGCGCCACCGGCCACCGAGACGCCCGGCGTGCCGGCATCCGGACCCGGAATCGGCGCCGTCCCCCAGTCGCCCGCATGCTCCGCCAGGCGGCGCTGGAACTCGCCGATGTTCCAGGGGCCGGTGATGTAGCTGGCGAACCGGCCGCGGTCGAACTCCTGGTACAGGTTCGAAATCTCGGTCCCGCTCGTGGCCGGCGCCAGCCCGTCGCGGTAGAGGTCGACGTAGAACGTGAACGCCCGGCGGAAGCCGTCGCTGCGGAAGTTGCCGTAGCGGTCGCCGTCGCGGAGCACGTCGGCCGTGTTGAGGCCGAGGATGAGCGGCGGCTCGAACTCGTTGACGGGCAGGAGGATCGGGTAGCCGCCCTCGGGCTGGAGCGCCTTCACACGCTCCATCGCCGTGATCCAGTCGGCCCACGTCGTCGGGAACGTGGCGTAGCCCGCCTCGGCGAACAGGTCGGTCCGGTAGAAGAGGATCCGCGTGTCGACGTACCACGGGACGCCCCGGAGCCGGCCGTCGATCACGTTGGTGTCCCAGACCCCGGCGAAGTAGTCGGCCGGGTCGACCCCGTCCGACTGGCGAACGTAGGGGCCGAGGTCTTCGAGCGCGCCGAGCGCCTCCATCTCGGCGACCCACGTGTTGCCGAACTGCGAGACGTCGGGCGTCGAGCGGCCGGCGAAGGCCGTCAGCAGCTTCTCGTGGACCGACGTCCACGGCTGCTGCTGGACCTTCACGCGGATGCCGGGGTGCTCGGCCTCGAAGCGGTCGATGAGCGGCTGCACCTTCTCGCCCTCGGCGCCCATCGCCCAGAACTCAATCACCACCTCGTCGCCGCGCTCGTCGGCGCACGCCGCCAGTGGGGCGAGCGCGAGCAGGAGCAGGAGGACGCGGAGGGTCATGGTCTAGTCGTTGGCGAGGACGGCCTCGGCGATGCCAGCGTCGCGGACGCGCTCGAAAAAGACGCGGTGGGCGGCGTCGTTGTAGTGGACGTTGTCGCCGGAGCCCCAGCGCTCGGCCTGCTGACCGTCGGGGTCGGCGAAGCCGGTCCATCTCGGGGCCGAAGTCGCGCGGCTGGGTCGTCGTGAGCCAGACGGGCACGCCGGCCGCCTCGGCCTTGGCCATCATGGCCGCGAAGTTGGCCATCTGCGCCTCCGTGTCGACCCCGTACGCCGCGTCGTTCGAGGGCAGGTTGATGACGATGGCGTCCGGGTGCCGCGCCAGCGCCGCGTCGATGTTGCGCTGCGGGTCGGGCGCGCCCCCGATGTTCGCTGGCGCGACGGTCCCGGCCGGGGCGAGGTGGAACGTCGAGTAGCCGCCGCGCGCGAGGTTGAGGACGTCGAACCGCGCGTCGACGCCGTCGAGGTACGTCCGGAAGCGGTTGACCCAGGTACTGTCGCGGTGGCTCGGCCCCGTCCCCTCGGCCGTCGACGAGCCGAGGACGACGACGAGCAGGCGGTCCTCCTCGGCCCCGCTGGCGGACGCCGTCGGCGGGAAGTCGAGGACGGGCGCGGGCGCGACGCTCGCCTCGTCCAGCCAGCCGCCTGAGAACCCGGCGCGCTGGAGGCCGCGCACGAGGTACGGGCTCTTCTTGAGCGTCTCCCAGACGAGCCCGCTCCGGTAGTTCTCGGCCATGATCAGGATCGGGCCCTGGTCGATGCCGAGGTAGTCGTGGTCCACCCAGCCCTGCGGCGTGACCTCCGAGTTCCGCTTGATCGGGACGTCGGTCGCCGTAAAGCTCGGGTTGAAGGCGTCGCGGAAGCCGTAGCGCGTCCAGACGGCCGGGTAGCGCTCGGCGATCGTCATGAGCGCCGGGATCGTGACCTCGGGCGCAAAGGGAATCGAGCCGCCGAGCGCCGTCGGCTCGAGCGTCCCGTCGTCGTTGATGTGGTCGGCGATGGCGCCGCGCGCCCAGTAGGTGTGGAACTGGCGCATCGTGCCGTCGACCGGCGCCTGCCCGTCGCTCGGGCCGTCGCTCGCCGTGAGGCCCCAGACGTCGGCCGAGTAGTCCCGCCAGTCGCCCGGGTTGTCCTCGGCGTAGGCGCGCTGGCTGAGCGTCCCGCGCCGGCTGTTCTGGAAGTAGTCGTACGGCTCACCGATCTCGACGCTCTTGTCGCGCATCCACGGGTCCTGGATGCCCCGGAAGTCGACGAACATCTGGGAGTACTGGTGGCCGAAGAGCGGCGAGAAGTTGACGTGCTCGTAGCCGTAGAAGTCCTGCCAGCGGTAGGTGCTCGTCCAGGTCGTCCACGTCTCCGATTCGAGCGGGTGCGTGGGCGAGCCGAGGCCGAGGAGGTAGAGGATCATCCCCTCGTTGTAGCCGACCCACTCGGCCGGACCGAAGTCGGTCTCGGGGTACCAGGCCATCGCCACGCGGGTCTGGTCGGGCTTGCGCAGCCATGGCCACTCGACGCGCTGGTAGAGCGAGTCGGCGGTCGCACGGATGGCGACTTCGGTGGCGCTGCTCCCGTCGAAGTATTCGCGCGAGAACAGGACACCGCCCATGAGGAGCGCCGTGTCGATGGTCGAGAGCTCGACGTTGCGAAAGCGCGTGCCGTCATCGTACTCCAGGAAGTGGTAGAAGTAGCCGCGGAAGCCGGCCACGCCGACCTGCTCGGGGCCCTGGGGCCGCGTATAGAGGAAGCGGAGCGTCGTGAGCGTCCGCTCGGCGGCCTGCTGGCGGGTCACGTAGCCGCGCTCGGCGCCGATGCCGTAGGCCGGAAGCGCAAACCCGATGGCGGCGACGCTCGAGAAGTCCTGCCCCGGCCATCGGTCGTGGACCAGCCCATTCGCTGGCGTCGTCTCCCAGAACCAGCGGAAGGTGCGGGCTTCGAGCGTATCGAGAAACGCCTCCTCGTCAGCCGAGGGCGTGTAGCCCGTCGCGCTGGCGACGTCAGTCGGCGGGGCCGAGACAGGCGCCGCCGGGGCACACGCGGCGACCGTCAGCAGGGCGAGCAGGAAGGGCAGACGGGCCATGACGGAAGGCGTTGAGGGGCGAGAGAGAACGTGGAGAACGGCGCGCATCAGTCGTAGACAAGGCGCTCGCCGGCGCGCCAGTTGCCGCGGCGCATCGGCACGCGCATCGCGTCGTCCTCGCTGAGCCGGTCGAACAGGCGCGCGCGCATCTCGGCCGCCAGTTGCGGCATCGCCTCGACGAGATTCGTCTGCTCCGTGGGGTCGGCCTGGAGGTCGTAGAGCTCCTCGGTGTCCCAGACGCCGTGGTAATAGATGAACTTGAACCGGTCGCCACGGAGCGCGAACGTCGTCGGCGTGTGGGGGAAGGCGTACTCCCAGTAGTACTCGTAGAGGAACTCGCGGCTGGCGGCGCTGGCGGAGCCCCCGGTCAGGAGATCGAGGAACGACGTGCCGTCCATGTCGATGTCCGTCGTCGCGTCCGCCAGCTGGAGCACCGTCGGCGCGATGTCGATGTTGCGGACGAGGCCGTCGACCGTCGAGCCGGGCGAAATCCAGCCCGGCGCCCAGGCCAGCATGGGGATCCGGATCGACTCCTCGTAGGCGTTGCGCTTGTCGATCAGGCCGTGCTCGCCGAGGAGGAAGCCGTTGTCGCCGAGGTAGAGGACAAGGGTGTTCTCGGCCAGCCCGCTCTCTTCGAGGGTGTCGAGGACGCGTCCCACGCTCTCGTCGGCCGCCAGCAGCGTCTCGGCGTAGCGGCGGTAGAAGGCGTCGAAGCCGGTGATGCCCGGCCCGAGGTCGCCGTGGAACATGAAGTCGACGCCGTGCCAGGAGCCGCGCTGCTGGCGCACCCAGTGGGGCTTGCCAAGGGCATTGCGCTCGGTCAGCCACATGCTCGCCGGGTACGGGATCGTCACGTCGCGGTAGGCGCCGACGTGGCGCGGGGCCGGCTCGAACTCGGCGTGGACGGCCTTGTGGGAGAGCTCCAGAAAGAACGGATGGTCGCCGTCCTGCTGCCGGAGAAAGTCGAGGGCGTAGTCGGTGAGGATGTCGGTCGTGTAGCCCTCCTGCGGCTGGCGCTCGCCGTCGACGTTGAGGAGCGGGTTCGTGTAAGCGCCCTGTCCGCGGAACGAGACCCAGCGGTCGAAACCTGGCTGCGGCACGTCGTCGACCTCGCCCATGTGCCACTTGCCGATGAAGGCGGTCCGGTAGCCGGCCGCCTGGAGGTCCTGCGGGAAGAACCGCGTGCCGTCCGGGATCGGGCTCGTGTTGTCGACGATGCCGTGGTTGTGGGCGTAGCGGCCCGTCAGGATGCTCGCGCGGCTGGGCGAGCACAGCGACGTCGTGACGAACGCGTTCGCGACGTGTGCCCCCTCGGCGCGCATCCGGTCCAGGCTCGGCGTCCGGAGGAAGTCCGGCGCCTCCGGGTGGAAGCCCATGAAGTCGAACCGGTGATCGTCGGTCAGAATGACGACGACGTTTTTCGGCTGGGCGCCCGCGCCGCTGGCGGCGAGCACCGCCAGCGCGACGAGGAAGAAGCGCTTGATGAGCCGATCCACGATCGCCGGCCCCACGAGTACGGCGAGAAGACCCACAAGAAGCACGAAGAGGCGTTTCATGGATCGATCCGGTAGCGAGAGATACAGCAGAAGCGCGCCGTCAGTCGGTGAGCTCGAAGCGCGCCGTCCGCGTCACGGCGTCGGCCGAGGAGCCGCCGACCATGACGGTGAACCAGCCGGGCTCGACGGTCCACGCGTCGTCCAGGCCCCAGAACTGGAGGTCTTTGTCCGTGAGCGTGAACGTGACGGCCTTCGTCTCGCCCGGCTCCAGCACGATCCGCTCAAAGCCCTTGAGTTGCTGGATCGGCCGCGCGACGCTGGCGGCCTCGTCCCAGACGTAGAGCTGGACGACCTCGACTCCAGCCCGGTCGCCCGTGTTCGTCACGGCGACCGAGACTTCGACACGATCCCCTCCGGTATTGATGTGTGCCTCAGGCTGACAGGGCCTGTCGTATTGGACAAACATCTCCTCCCCGTTCAAAACCTGTCGGCCCCACGTGCAAAGCAGGGGCGAACTGTACTCGAACGTCGTGTAGCTCAGGCCGTGGCCGAACGGGTAGAGCGCCTCGACCGGCGTGTCGACGTAGCGCGAGACGTACTTGTCGCTCGCGTAGGGGACGTCGTGCGGGCGGCCCGTGCGGAAGCGGTCGTAGTAGAGCGGCTCCTGGCCCGTGACGTACGGGAACGAGACGGGCAGCTTTCCGCCCGGGTTGTGGTAGCCGAGGAGCACGTCGGCGACGGCCGGGCCCATCTCGGTGCCGAGCTGCCAGACTTCGAGGATCGACGGCGCGAGGGCGTCGAGGTCGCCGAGGGCCAGGGGCCGGCCGTTCGTGAGGACGACGACGACGGGCTTGTCGCCGGCCGCCTCCATCACGCGCCGCGCCAGCGCCAGCTGCGCGCCCGGCAGGGCGATGTCCGCCCGACTGGCGGCCTCGCCCGACAGCTCGCGGTGCTCGCCGAGCACGAGCACGACCGCGTCCGACGTCTCCGCCAGCCGGACGGCCGCGTCGTGGCCCGACGTGTCCTCGCTGAGCATGGCGTCGACCATCTGGAGGAAGCCGCCACGAGCCTCGGGGTAGCCGGGCGCGTACCGGACGTCGGTGCGCGGCAGGGCCGCGCGGAGCGCCGGGAGGATGGGTGTCGGCT
>CAYPVZ010000215.1:0-5787 GCA_964414235.1 uncultured Rhodothermales bacterium
GAGGCAGGGTCGAGCGGGGCCGCGAAGTAGCGGGTGGGGAGCTGCGCCGACTCGCCGACGACGACGAACGGGCCGTCGGCGCCGACGACGACGTTGTGGACGAACAATCCGCCCGCCGGGGGAGCGTCGATCGGGACGAAGGGGCCATACGTCCCCGTCGAGAACGAGAGGGCCCGTAGGGTCGCGGCCCCGGCGGGGCCACAGCCCCCGATGAGCCGGGCCGTCCCCGGCACGGTCGCGACGTAAGCGGGCTCGCTCAGTCCTTGATAGACGCCGTCCCCGCAGAACCCTTCGCCCCCTGCCTTGGGCGAAGCGACGACGTCGAACGGCGCGCTCTCCACCCTTTGAGTCGCCCCCCCGGTCCCGACCGGCACCCCGTTCGTTACGTGGACCTCGTACGTGAGGACGTCGCCCATGCGGAGCTCGAAGAGGGGGTCGAGCGCCTCGTTCGCTGGGGCCGCAACGGGGATCGCGTTACCGACGAGCTCGCCGAACCGGAACGCGAGGACGTAGTAGGTCCGCGCGTTCCGGTTCGCGCCGTCCGGGCTCTCCCACCGGATCCGGACGCCCTCGGCCGTCCACTCGGCCCCGACGACCTCGACCGGAACGGGCGGCGACTGGTCGAACGTGAGCGAGTCTCGGAGGACGACGGCACCGAGCCCGAGAAGGGCGCCGAGCCCGACGGCGGGGTCTGGCTCACCGACCCGGACGTAGGTCACTGCAAGCTCGTGCGGTCCGTCCTCGTAGCCGCCGGTGTCGATCCGGACATCGCACGGAGGGCCCCCGCACGAGTTCGCGAGGACGCCGTCGACGTAGAGGTCGGCTCGGACGTTGCCGGAGGGCCTCCCGTCTGCGGGGACCCGGACCGTGATCTCGCCGGCGTAGGCGAGGTCGGAGCGGAGGGCCTCGAACGCGACGACCTCGGGCGGCGCGGCGTCCTCGTTGATCACGCGCTCGGGGGCGATCGTGTCGCACGCCGACAGCGCAGCGAGGGCGACGAGGAAGAGCCGAACCCCGCGTGGGGCGCAGCGTTGGGGGGACGACTCGGGTACCCGCATGAGTTCGAAGGGGGCCGGGAAGGTACCGAGGTGGACGTGCAGGAGTAGGGGGCTCCGTATGCCCCGGTGTTGGCCCCAGAGACACCCGACCTAGCGGTTCTGGGGTTATGCCTCTGCTCCACACGCAAGTCTCGGGATGACTGGGCCATCCGTGTCAGGACACGGGGAATCAGACCGGGGCCTCTCGGCAAAGGGTTGGCCTCGTGCCGGTGACCGTGGCGAGTCCCACTGTGCCAGCGGGTAGCGGCCGGGACGCCTGCGTCGCTGCGGTCACGCGGCGAGCGGAGCGACGCACTCGGGCCCGTCGTTCCTCGCGTTCCCGACGAGCGCGTCGACGGGCCACGCCGTCATCGCCGCCGGGTCGTAGGGGCGCATGACGTGGCGGGCCTCGTCGGCCGTCCCGTACAGCCAGACCTCGCGCTCGGCGGGCCCCACGACGACCGGCATCCGGTCGTGGATCTCGGCCATGAGCGCGTTCGGCTCCGTCGTCACGACGGCGCATGACTCGACGACCTCGCCGGTCGCCCGGTCGACCCACCGGTCCCACACGCCGGCCAGCGCGAGCGGCGACCGGTCGGCGAGCCTGACGGCGTACGGCTGCTTCTCCTTCCCGGCCCGCTTCCACTCGAAGAACGACGACCCGACGACGAGGCACCGGCGGTCCCGGAACGACGCCTTGAACGCCGGCTTGTGCGCCACGTCTTCGGCCCGCGCGTTGAACGTGGCGAACCGGTGCGTCCGCTCCCTCGCCCAGCGCGGCGTGAGCCACCACTCCAGCACGGCCCACCGGGGCCCGTCGCCCGAGGCCACGACGGCCGGGACGAGCTGGGTTGGGGCCACGTTGTAGCGGGGGAGGTCGAGCGCGTCGAGCGCGTCCTCGTCGTCGACGTCGGCGAACGCGCGGGCGAGTTCGGACGGCGTGAACGCGACGGAGAGGCGGCCGCACATGGGTCGAGTCGTGGGTCGGATCGTCCAACGGCAAGCGGCGTGATCCGGTCCGGGACGTCGCTGCGCCCGCAACTGACTGCTTGCCGGGCGCCTACGTGGCTCTCAGACGCCGGCTTCGCGAAACTGCCTCATACATCGAACTGAGCCGCGTAACGCAGCCGAGGCGCCTCTCTGCGCGCGTGGGGGGCTAGGACAACCCGGATGTCACGGGGGCGCCGCTCTTTGCGGCCGACGGTGCCCTCCTGTTCCTCTCGCGCCCGACCGGCGTCTCGCCCATGCTTTCGCTCCCTCTGCCAGCCGCCGAACCCGGCCGCGTCGTCGTCATCGCCCACGGTGCCGACATCGCGTCCGGCCCCGTCCTTCCGTTCTATCCCGCCCGCGTCCGAGCCGGCTTCCCGAGCCCGGCCGACGACTACACCGAGGGCGAGATTGACCTCCGAGTCACCCTCGGCATCTCGTCCCCGTCCTGCTTCCTCGTCCGCGCCGAGGGGTGGTCGATGCGAGGCGAGGGCATCTTCGACGGTGACGTCATGGTCGTCGACCGGGCCATCGACCCGGTCACCGGGATGATCGTCATCGCCTCGGTCGACGGGGACCTCACGGTCAAGCGGTTCGTCCGGCGCGGCCGGCGGGTCGCCCTGCTCTCGGGAAACCCGGAGTACCCGCCCATCGACCTCGTCGAGGGGCAGGAGCTCGTCGTCTGGGGCGTCGTCACGCACTCGGTCCGGTTCCACCTCCCGGCCGCTCACGGCCTGAGGCGCGCTGCGGCGTGAGCGAGCGCCCGGGGCGTTAGACTCTGGCCCCTCTCCCTCCAGAAGCACTGAGTAGCTCCTCCCCCCTCTCGATGCTGGCCGAGTTCATCGAGGACCCTGCCCTCGCAGACCTCGAAGCCCGAGGGATCAAGTTCAACGTGTTCGACGCGCTCGGGCTCGTCCATCGTGAGCGAACCCACTCGGACATGCTGGCGTGGCTGTGCGATCCGGCGGGGACCCACGGGCTCGGGGACCGGTTCGCGCAGCTCCTCGTCCGCCACATCGCCCGGACGGCTGACGGGGACAGTGGGGCGCCAACGCTCTTCGAGGTGGACGGCTGGGACCTCACGGGGCTCGAAGTCCGCCGGGAATGGCATCACATCGACCTCCTGCTACTCGACGAGGGCCTCGGCTTCGCGCTCGTGCTAGAGAACAAGGTCTGGAGTTCGGAGCACTCGGACCAACTCGCGAGGTACCAGCGCACGGTCTGCGACCACCTCGGGGCGTACAGGCGCCGACTCTACGTCTACCTGACACCCGACGGGGCCGAGTCGTCACACCCGGAGTACGTCGATCTCAGCTACGCGGAGGTCGCCGGAATGCTAGGGGACTTGCTCGCGAGCCGTAGGACGAAGTCGAGCACCGACGTCCTCTCGTTCATCGATCACTACCGCCAGTCTATCGTGGACCACATCACCGGAGAGTCGGAGATCGCCGAGATCTGCCGGCGGATCTACAGGAACCACCGCCAAGCCATCACGCTGATCATGGAGCACGTCCCGGACCTGCTCCCCGAGATTAGCGAGACGCTCGAACGGATCGTCGCGGCCGACCCCGACCTCATCGCCGACAAGTCCACCGGGTCGCTCGTCCGGTTCATCCCCAAGGAGTTCGACGCGATCCCGAAGGTGTCCGAGGGGTGGACACCGTCGGGTCGGATCCTCCTGTTCGAGTTCCGCAACAACAAGAACGCCGACCCTCGCATCCAGCTCTACCTCGGGCCGGGAGACCCTGTCGTCCGGGAACGGATCTACGAGAGGGCTCGGCAGCACCGTGACCTGTTTAGATCGGTGAAGCAGGATGAGCCGTCGCCGCTCTACCAGAGGTTCTTCTCCGACAAGGTGTTCACTCGGGACGAGATGGTGGGGCTCTCACAGGACGAATTGGAGGCGGCTCTTCGCGAGGTCGTCGAGACGGTGAAGCGGGACTACGTTGCCCCGGCGGTAGCCGCATTCTCGGACATGGAGTGGGTGGAACGGAAGTAAACGTGTGACGGGGAAGTTGACATGGACCCGGATGTCCTTCGGCTGGTCCCCTCATCTCCACCCATGGCCGAACGAGTGCCCCGGCGGCTCGTCGCGCTCGTCGACTGCTCGGCGTTCTACGTCAGCTGCGAGCGCGTCTTCGACCCCTCGCTCGAAGGGGTCCCCGTCGCCGTGCTCTCGAACAACGACGGGTGCGTGATCGCCCGGAGTCAGGAGGTGAAGGACGCCGGGGTGAAGATGGGCGAGTCGTTCTTCAAGTGCCGGGCCCGGCTGGCCGAGGTCGGCGCCGTCGTCTACAGCTCGAACTACACCCTCTACGGCGACATGAGCCGGCGTGTGATGGACACGCTGTTGACAGTCAGCCCCGACGTCGTCCCCTACAGCATCGACGAGGCGTTCGTCTACCTTCCGACCGGCGGGCGGACCGGCGATGCGCTCCGCGAGCACGCCGACGCGTGGGCTCGGGAAGCCCGGCGCCGCGTGCTCCAGTGGACGGGGATCCCCGTCCGCGTGTCGGTGGCGGAGACCAAGACGCTGGCGAAGGCGGCGAGCGAGTACGCCCGGGCCCAGCTCAAGACCGGAGGGGAGCCCGTCGTCTGCTTCACCGAGGGGCACCCCGACCGCGAGGCATTCCTCGAAGGGCTCGACGTCGAGGACGTGTGGGGCGTCGGCCGTAGGTGGGGCGCCCGGCTCCGCGCGCTCGGGGCGCCGACGGCCTCCGCGCTCGGCCGGCAGGATCTCCGTCTCGTCCGCCAGCGGTTCAACGTCGTCCTCGCCCGGACCGTCCTCGAACTCCGGGGCACGCCGGCCGTGGTCGACGGCGACGGACCGGTCACGCGGAAGACGATGATCCGCTCTCGGAGCTTCGGCGAGCCGGTCGAGGACCTGGAGACGATCCGGCGCGCGGTGGCGACGCACGCGGCGCGGGCGGCGGAGAAGCTGAGGGCGGAGGGGCTGGTCGCGGGCCGCGTCGGCGCGTTCTGCACGACGAAGGGCTACGGAACGGGGCCGCACCGGACCGGGTGGGTCGAGGGTGACCTTGTGTGCGCGTCGAACCGGACGCCCGACGTGATCCGGGCCGCGCTGGCGGCGCTGGCGCGGGGCCACGTCGCGCGCGACGACCGGGGCCGGCCGTACCGCTACCGGAAGGCGGGCGTCATCCTCGGCGAGCTGAGGCCGGAGGGGACCGAGCAGCACGTGCTGTTCGAGCCGGACGAGGCGGCCGAGCGGACGCCGGAGTGGAACGCCCGTCAGGCCCGGATCATGGCGGCCGTCGACGCGGCGAACCGGCGGTTCGGCCGACGAGCCGTCGCGTTCGGCTCGATGGGGGCTCCGTCGACGCTGCGGAAGACGCGGGACGGGTCGGACGAGGCGCCGCGGTGGGAGATGCGTCGGGAGAGCATGAGCCCAAGGTACACGACGCGGTGGACAGAGCTGGTGATTGCAAAGACTTAGCCCACCGAACTACATAACGAGCCCTAGTTTTGCTTGACCAGAGCCGTTCCACGCCGATATCTACGCGTCCTCCTTCTCTCCCTGCCGATCCGAATGATCCGTAAGCCCGCTACCGCTTTCGTCCTCCTCGCAGGCCTCGCCGGCTCTGGGTGCGACGCCGTTGCCGACGCGTTCCCGACCTACGTCGGCGCCGACGTCACCGGGGTCACTCTCTTGGAAGTCCCTCAGACGAAGTCCGACGGGTCGTCGTGGGACGTAGGCAGTCCCGCTGACCCGTACGTCTCGCTCCGACTCGACTCGGGGTTTGAG
>CAYPVZ010000216.1:0-5776 GCA_964414235.1 uncultured Rhodothermales bacterium
CCTCGGCCACCTCCTCCGGCGTACGGACGACGGCGACGGGCACGCCGGCCCCCCCAGAACACGGACGCCGCGTCGACGGCGTACTCGGCCTCGGGCGCCACCATCAGCACCGCCGGCCGCTCGGCCCCGGCGAGCGACGGGCGGAGGGCGATCCGGAGCGCGAGCGACGTCTTCCCCACCCCGGCCGGTCCGACGAACACGAGCGGCGCGCGGCGTCGGCGCACGGGCCCCGCCTGCGGCTGGCGGACGCGGGCGAGCGTCGCCTCGAGCTCCGCCAGTCGGGCGCGCAGTTCGGCGACCTCGGCGGCCGTCGCGGAGGGCTCGGCGGGCATGGCCCGAGTGGGCACGGAAATCGGTTCCGCCGGAGCCGGACGCGCGTTCCGCGCGGCGCCGTAGCCGTAGGCCCGAGGCACGGCGACGGGCTCCGGGATGGCGGGCGGCGCCACCGGACGCGCTGGGACCGGGCGCGCGACTGGCGCGGCGTCGAAGCCGACCGTCACCGAGGCCGGCGCGCCGTGCGCCTCCGGCGCCGACTGGAGCAGCACGACGTCCGGCCCGAACAGGCGGCGGGCGTCGGCGAGGGCGTCGCGGATGGTGGGGCCGGTGACGGTCTTGAGGGTCATGGCGGGCCGGAAACGGCGCTACGGCAGGCTCACCTGGCCCTCCACGTCCACCGGTGCCTCGGGCACGAGGTCCTGGTAGGACAGGACCGCGATGTCCGCGAGGACCGGGTCGAGGAAGGCGAAGAGGGTGGCGCGGAGCACGGGGGAGGTCAGGAGGACCGGCGGGTGGCCGGCGGCGATGAGCGGCTTGAGCTGGGCGTCGACCTCGGCCTGGAGCCGGGTGGCGCGGGCGGGGTCGAGCCCGAGGGTGTTCGGGTTGAGCTCGCCGCTCTGGGCCTTCTCCAGCAAGTGGTGTTACAGCGCCGGATCGAGGACGACCGTGTGGAGCCGGCCGTCGGGCCCGGAGAAGTGGCGCGTGAGCGTCGGCGCGAGGGCGGCCCGGGCGAACTCGGTCAGCACCTCCGGGCTCTTCGTCGAGGCGGCCCGGTCCGCGAGGGCCTCCAGGATCAGGACGAGGTCGCGGATCGGGACGCGTTCCTGGAGCAGCCGCTTCAGCACGCGCTGCACGGCGCCGACCGAGAGCTGGTCGGGCACGAGCTCACCGACGAGCGCCGGCGCCGCCTCCTGCACCTTGTCCAGCAACTCGCGCGTGCCCTGCCGCGTGAGGAGCGCGTAGGCGTGCTTGCGGAGCGTCTCCAGCAGGTGCGTCGCGATGACGGCCGGCGCCTCGACGGTCGCCAGCCCAAGGCGCTCAGCCTCGCCGACGGACCGCTCGGCCACCCAGACGGCGTCGAGACCGAACGTCGGGTCGACCGTCCGGATGCCGGGCGGCGCCTCGTCGGTGGCGTCGAAGAGGAGCGCGAGGTGGTAGCCCGGCAGCGCCTCGCCGCGCGCGACCTCGTTGCCGCGCAGCTTGACGACGTAGTGGTTGGCGCCGAGCTCCACGTTGTCGCGGATGCGGACGGGGGGGACCACGATGCCCATCTCGGTCGCCAGCTGGCGGCGGAGGCTGGAGATCCGGTCCAGCAGGTCGCCGCCCTGCGCCGGGTCCACGATGGGGATGAGGCCGTAGCCGATCTCCAGCTCCAGCTCGTCGACCAGGAGGAGGTCGGCCGGCTCGGGCTCCTTGGCCGGCGCGACCGGAGCCGCCTCGGCGACGGCCTCCGCTTCGGCCTCGTCCGCCATCACGCCCGCGCGGCGGACGCCCAGGAACGCGAGGCCGCCGGCGATGCCCCAGAACGGAAGGAGCGGGAGGCCGGGCATCATGCCGAGGATCGCCATGAAGCCGGCCGTGACGAACAGAGCCTCGGGCTTGCCGAGCAGCTGGTCCTTCGTCTCGGTCGAGAGGTTGCCCTCGCCCGAGGCGCGGCTCACGATGAGGCCGGCGGCCGTCGAGATCAGGAGCGCCGGGATCTGGCTGACGAGGCCGTCGCCGATGGAGAGCAGCGTGAACGTCTGCGCGGCCTCGGCCGGCCCCATCCCGTGCTGCGCGACCCCGATGATGAGCCCGCCGACGATGTTGATGCCCGTGATGACGAGGCCCGCCATGGCGTCGCCGCGGACGAACTTCGAGGCGCCGTCCATGGCCCCGTAGAAGTCGGCCTCGCGGGAGACCTCCGAGCGGCGACGCTTGGCCTCGGCCTCGTCGATGAGCCCGGCGTTGAGGTCCGCGTCGATCGCCATCTGCTTGCCGGGCAACGCGTCCAGCGTGAACCGCGCGCCGACCTCCGCGATGCGCCCCGAACCCTTCGTAATGACCACGAAGTTGATGATGACCAGGACGAGGAAGACGATGGCCCCGACCACGTAATTCCCCGAGACGACGAACTGGCCGAACGCCTCGATCAGCTCGCCCGCCTTGGCCTCGCCCAGGATGAGCCGCGTCGACGCCACGTTCAGCGACAGTCGGAACAGCGTCGTGATGAGGAGCAGCCCGGGGAAGATGCCGAAGTCGAGCGGGCGCTCGGCGTAGAACGCCGTCAGCAGGACGGCGAGGCTGATGGCGATGTTCGTCGCCAGCAGGAGGTCGAGGAGAAACCCCGGCAGGGGCACCACCATCACGAACAGGACGAGGACGAGCCCGGTGGCGGCCAGGACCTCCCCGTTCAGCTGGAACGCGGGCGGGCGGGCGGCGGGCGCGGCGGCGACGGCAGACATGGCTTAGCGGGGTGCGCGGTCGCGCTGGCGGTAGACCTCCGCCAGCACGGCGGCAACGGCCTGGTAGAGGGCCTCGTCGATGAAGGCGCCCTCCTCGACGGTGGCGTGGAGCGCCCGCGCGAGCGGCACGTTCTCGACGGTCGGGACGCCGTGCTCGCGGGCCAGCTCCTTGATCCGGAGCGCCCGCTTGCGCATGCCCTTGACGAGGACCTTCGGCGCCGGCCCCTCGGCGGTGTCGTAGGCCAGGGCCACGGCGTAGTGGGTCGGGTTGGTGACGACGACGTCAGCCTTCATGACGGCGTGGTCGAGGCGGGGGCGCAGGGCGCGCTCGCGGGCGATCTGGCGGCGCTTGCCCTTGAGGTGCGGGTCGCCCTCGGAGTCCTTGTTCTCGTCCTTCATCTCCTGGTGCGTCATCTTCAGATCCTGCGTGTGCTTCCACTTGCCGAAGGCGAAGTCGACGCCGGAGAGGAGGACGAGGGCGAGGAGCATCTGGGCGACGAGGCCGAGCGTCCACCCGCCGAGCGCGCTGAAGGCGGCCTCCATCGGGACGGCGTGGAGCACGAGGATGTCCGGCAGCCACGCCTTGAGCGCGAGCCACGCGATGGGCCCGACGATGACAGCCTTGCTGAGGGCCTTGCCCATCTCGAACAGGCCCTTTGTCGAGACCACCCGCTTGAAGCCCGAGGCCGGCGAGATCCGGTTGCCCTTGGGCATGAGCGGCTTGGTCGAGAGCGTCCACCCGCCCTGCGCCACGTTGGCCCCGAACGCCACGACCATCAGCGCCGCGAACAGCGGCCCGACGACGAGGAACGCGTCGCGGCCGACGTCGGCCAGAATGTGCGGGAGACCCTCCGGCGTGAGAATGGCCTCGGGTGCCTCGGAATACACGCGGACGGTCATCGCGCGGAGCGTCCCGAACGCGGCCGGCGCGCCCATTCCGATGACGGCCGTCGCCGTCGCCAGCAGGCCCGCCGAGGCGAGCTCGCGCGACCGGAACACGTTGCCCTCCTCGCGGGCCTTCTTCAGGCGCCGCGGGGTCGGGTCGAACTGCTTGTCGCTGCGATCGGGGGCGTCGCTCATCGTGCGCGCGGGTGGACTGGCGCCCCCTGCACGCCCCGTGCCGCTGGCCGAGGGCCCTTCCGGCGCTGATTTCCACGCTGGCAGCGGAAACGGGCAGACGCGACCGGAAAACCCTGCCGCCGCCCCGCTGGCGGTGCGCGCCGACGGCTACGGCGCGAGAGCCGCAAAGAGCGCGTCGAGGCCGGCCGTGGCGCTGTCGACGAGGCCCGGCGCCAGCGGGAAGAACGCGCTCATGAACGCGATCGAGATGGCGAGCCCAGCCAGCAGCTTCAGCGGGAGGCTGATCGAGAACAGGTCGGCCTGCGGGACAACGCGGGCGAACACGCCGAGCCCGACGTCGACCAGGAAGAGCGCGACGAGGAACGGCGTCGCCAGCCGGACGGCCGTCGAGAAGAAGCCGCCGGTCCACGACAGCAGGAGCGGGCCGCCGGCCGCGAGGTCGGCCCCGCCGAGCGGGACGGCGACGAAGGACTTCGCCAGCCCGACGACGATGGCCTGCGGCCCGTCGAGGATCAGGAAGAGGACGAGAAAGGCCCACGTCACGAGCCGCCCGAGCGGGTTCGACGACGCACCGCTCATCGGGTCGTAGACCTGCGCCATCGACAGGCTCATCTGAAACCCGATCATCTCGCCCGCGAACTCGACCGACCAGAACACGAACCGGACGGCGTAGCCGATGAGCAACCCGGTCAGCACCTCGACCGAGACGGCGAGGACGAACCCGACGGGCTGGGTGACGTGCGGCGGCAGATCGCCCTGCGCGAAGCCGGACAGGATCTCGCTGAGGAGGACCGCCAGCAGCACCTTCAGCGGCACCGGGATGCTCTTCTGGCCAAACACGGGCGCCGACACCATGACGCCGCCCACGCGCCCGAACACGAGCGCGAGCCGGAGCAGGGACGCGGGGTCGAGCGCCATCGGCTACGCCGCGGACGACGCGCGCCGCCAGCGGGAACGAACGAGGGCCGCGCGCCGCATCGCTAGTGCGAGACGTCCGCGATGGCGCGGAAGATCTCGGTCGAGAAATCGGTCATCATCTGGAGCATCCACGGCGCCAGCAGCAGCAGCAGCCCGGCCACGGCCAGCATCTTCGGGATCACGCTCAGCGTCATCTCCTGGATCGACGTCATGGCCTGGAACAGGCTGACGGCGAGGCCGACCATGAGGGCCACCGCCAGCAGCGGCGAGGCGACGGTCAGCGCCGTCGTCAGCGCCGTCGTGGTCCAGTGAAGGGCGGTTTCGGGGGTCATGTCAGTTCATGTAGCCGCGGACGACGGACTCGACGATGAGGAACCAGCCGTCGGTGAGGACGAACAGGAGGAGCTTGATCGGCAGCGAGATCATGACTGGCGGGAGCATCATCATGCCCATCGACATGAGCACGCTGGCCACGATGAGGTCGACCACCAGGAACGGGAGGAACAGCATGAACCCGATCTGGAAGGCCACGCGGAGCTCCGAGATGACGAAGGCCGGCACGAGCACGTGGAACGGCACGTCGGCCGCGCTGGCAACGGACGGGAGCCCGGCGAGGTCCATGAACTGGACGACGTCCTTGTCCCGGGTGTGCTCCAGCATGAACGCCTTGAGCGGCTTCGCCGCGACCTCCATCGCCTCGCGCTGCTCCAGCTGGCCGTTGAGGTACGGCTGGAGCGCGCCCTGGTCGATCTCGGCGAAGACGGGCTGCATGACGAAGAACGTCAGGAACAGCGAGAGCCCGACGATGACCTGCGTCGGCGGGCTCTGCTGGAGGCCGAGGGCCGTCCGGAGGATCGAGAACACGACGACGAGCCGCGTGAAGCTCGTCATCAGGATGAGGATCGACGGCGCCAGCGTGAGCACCGTCAGCAGCAGCAGGAGCTGGACCGGGTGATCCCGGTGGTGGAGGCCCTGCACCGGGCGCTGGACGCCCTGGTTTCCGGGGAAACCAGCACGCCGGCGGTGCTTCGCGCCTGCGCCGACGCCGGCGCCGGCAT
>CAYPVZ010000217.1:0-5774 GCA_964414235.1 uncultured Rhodothermales bacterium
CCAGCTCGCCGCCGCCAGATCGATGGTCTCCTGCTCGACGAGGGCGACCAGATCGCCTTCTCGCAGCTCCTGGCCCGTCACCAGGAGCGCATCTTTGGCTACCTGGTGGGGATGGTCCGCGACCGCGAGGTGGCGAACGACCTGTTTCAGGAGACGCTCTACCGGGCCATCCAGGCCATGCACCGGCGGCGTGGCTCGTACGAGAGCCAGGGCCGCTGGCTGGCCTGGACCATGCGGATCGCCCGCAACGCCGCGCTCGACTGGCTCCGCGCCAAGAAGAAGTTCTCCGACGTCGACAAGTTCAGCAATGAGGACGAGGGCGCCTCGTTCTGGGACCGACTGCCGGACGAAGCGCCGGTCGCGGACGCGCTCCTCAACCGGACCGACCTCTGGGAAGAGGTGGAGGCCGCCATCGACCAGCTTCCGCCGGAGCAGCGCGAGGTCGTCCTCATGCGCCACCAGTCGGAACTGACCTTCCGCGAGATCGCCGAACTGACCGGCGTCTCGATCAACACGGCCCTCGGCCGGATGCGCTACGCGCTCATCAACCTCCGCAAGATCCTCGACCCCGAGTGGTTCGAGGGCGTGGCGGCCGACGTGCCGGGCGCCCCGAAGCCGAAGGACGCCGCCTAGATCCGGGGCACGCACCTGCCGCTCTGTCTTCACACACGAGAACGCCACCCGACCCGTTCGCTCCGCCCGACCCAGTCCGATGTCCGACGTTCTCTCCCCGCTCCGCCACGTGTACGACGTGGATCCGACCGGCCCCGCGCTGGTCCCGGGCGACACAGGGTACGCCGAGCACGTGGCCCTGCATGGGGTCCGCTCGCTTCTCGATGGCCTCCCGCGCGAGGCCCCGGCGCCCGGCGTGATCACCGCCGTGGAGGCTCGTGCTGCCGACGCCGCCGTCGGGCTGGCGGCCGTCCGTGCTGTTTACGACGGTGGCCCGATCACCGATTCGGTCGAAGCCGAGGCGCTCCGCCAGTCCCGCGCGTTGCTCGACGCCGCGGCTCCTCCGCTCCGCCCGAGCGCTGACGCGATCACGGCGATCCTCGCCCGCGCGGCCGAGGCGATCGACGAAATCGACCTGTTTGAAGGCGCTTCGCCGGTTGAGCAGGCGCTCTATGTGCAGTCGCTCGCGGCGCTAGACCGCCTCGCACGCCCGCGCCCCGATGCGGGGGTGATCGCGGCGGTCGAGGCGAAGGCTACGGAGTCCAGCGCATTCGATCCGTTCGGTGCCGTCGTGGCGCGCGCGTTTGCGCAGCGCCCCCAGCCGCGACCGAGCGCCGAGGCTACGACCGCGATCCTCGCTCGTGCGGCCGAGGCGATGGAGACCGAGCCTGACCTGTTCGACGGCGCGTCGGCCGTTGAGACCGCGCTCTACGCGCAGACGCTGCATGCGCTAGACCGCCTCGCACGCCCGCGCCCCGACGACGCGGCGCTCGACGCGGTCCGACGGGCGGCGGCGACGGCCAGCGCGGAAGCCGCCCGTCTGCCGGCCGCACCGGCGCGTGTCGCGGAGGATCGTCCGGCCGTCCCGGCGGTGATGCTGGCCGCGTCGCGCTCGCGCCGCGCGCCTGCCGGGGCGTGGCTTGGCGGAGCCGCGCTGGTGCTGGCGGCGCTCGTCGCCGCCGTGGTCCTGCCCTTCGGAGGGGTGGCCGACGAGGCCCCGGCACTGGCCGAGGTCGTCTCGACCGAAGAGGCCGCACCTCGGCAGGTCGTCCAGCCTCAGACCCGCGACGCTGACGCGGCTCCAACTCCGTCCTTGAGCGCTCCGCCGTCACCGACGATGTCCGCACCGGGCTTTGCGCCCGTCGCTGAGGTCCGGCGAGCTGCGACGCGGACCTCTGATCCGGCGATCAGCGAGCCCCTCGCTGCCGCCTCGCGTGCGGCTGATCGCCCGACCAAGACGCCCGCCTGGGAAGCCTCCGACGACGTTCGCGCGCTCTCGCTGCGGCTCCAGGAGCTCGACGACGTGGCGCTCGCATGGGACGAGCCGTCCGAGGCCATCGGCACGCCGGCCACGGCGACGCTCGGAAACAACCCCGGCCTCCAGTCCGTCCGCGAGGGCGCCGCGCCCGCTCGCGCCCGCCTCCGCACCGACTCGTCCTCTGTCCAGCGATGACCCGTCGCCTGCTCGTTGCGCTCGCGCTCGCGCTCGTCGCCAGCGCCGCGTCGGCCCAGACCGAGGACGCGCCCGAGACCCACACGTTTCAGATCGTCGACGGGGTCGTCCTTCTCGACGGGCGGGTGCTCACGAACGCCGTCCCCGCGGACCTCGATCTCTCGGGCTACACGATGGAGCCCCTGGAATACAGTGGTCCCATCGTACCGGTCCTCGATGTCGATGGGGTCGTGTGGGTGCTGGAAGGGGAGGCCCTCGTCCGTCTCGATGAATCCAGCCGAGCCGGCCAGGGGGTCTACATCCTTCGCGAGGACGAGCCCGACGCGGTCGCGCTCTCCGACCTCCCCCGCGACCGCGTCCGCCCGCTCGTCGAGCAGGCCTACATGAACGATGTCGCCGAGCGCAACCGGACATTGTACGAGGGGATGCAGCGGGAGCAGCGCATGGAGAGCGACGTGGCGCTCCTGGCAGACCAGATCCGGGCGCTTCCCTCGGGGGACGAGCGGGCACGGCTCCGCGACCGGCTCCGCGACTTGCTCTCGGACCTCCTCGCCCTCAAGCACGAGAACCGCGCGGCCGAGATCGAAGAGGCCGCCGCGCGACTGGCCGACGCGCGACGCGCCCACGCCTTCCGCGAGGCGCACCACGACGAGATCGTGGACGGGCGCCTGCGCGAACTGGTCGGCGACGAGTAAGCGGGGCGAGACGTAATTCACCCGGGGTGATCGGTAATCCGGGGGGACTTCAGAAAATGGTTGAGGTCGCCCGGGGTAAGTCCTACCTTGAACGTTCCCCCCCGGACCCGGCCTCGGTATCGGAACGGAATCGCGCCTCGGCGCTGCTCCGGTTTCGCTCCCGACGCTCGGGGACGATGCCTGACACGGGGGCCTCGGCCTGGCACGGTTTTCCCCGTGGGGTGGAGGCACCCGCCGCTTCCGTCCCCATGCCCCGTTTCGCTTCTCTCGTCCTGGCCGCCGTGCTGGCGGTCCCCGCCCTCGCCGCCCCGGTCGACATCGACGTCGAGCGGGTCTCGTTCAACGCCAGCGCCGACGGGCTCGTCGCCCGCGTGCACACCTCGTCCCGCGTCCGCGCCTACAGCGTGGACCAGGAGGCGGGCACGCTCTCGGTGGTGCTCTACCAGGCTCGCGTGGCCCGGTCCCTCCGCCGCGAGGGCGCTCGCCAGCCCGTCCGCGACTACCGCGTCGAGGGCGACGGCGACCGCGTGACCGTCCAGTTCGACATCGACCCGGCCTACGGCGTCCGCGCCTACCCGGACCGCGACAGCGACGACCTGCTCATCGCGTTCTCGGCCCAGCCGCGCCCGCGCACGAGCACCTGGGGTAGCAGCGCCCCCTCGATGCCGGTCCCCACGGCTGGCACGCCCGAGGTGAGCTCGCCGACGCCGGGGCAGGGCCCGCTCGCCCCGGGAGCGGACCGCTTGCGGCTCGACACCATCGTGCTCGACGCCGGCCACGGCGGCCACGACGCCGGCGGCGTCGGCATCGGGATCACCGACCGCGACGCGGCCCTGGCGGTCATCACGCGCCTCGGGCCGATGATCGAGCGCGAGCTCGGCATCCACGTGGTCTACACCCGCAACACCAACACGTTCGTCGAGCTCCGCGAGCGCGGGCGGATCGCCAACCGCTCCGGCGGCAAGCTGTTCATCTCGGTGCACGGCAACTCGGGCCCCTCCTCTGCGTCCGGCACCGAGACGTTCTTCCTCGCCCCGCGCGGGGCCGGCAACGCCCGCAGCGTGATGGAGCGCGAGAACTCCGTGATCGAGCTGGAGAGCGACCCCAGCCTCTACGCCGACTTCCACAACGAGGACGACATCCTGGCCTCGCTGGCGATGAGCGCCTACCAGGAGGAGAGCCAGCACCTCGCCCGGCTCATCGAGTCCGAGTTCCGCTCCGACGGCCGCCGCAGCCGCGGCGTCAAGCAGGACAACTTCATCGTGCTCTGGGCGGCCTCCATGCCGGCCGTCCTCGTCGAGGTCGGCTTCGTGACCAACCCCGACGAGGCCCGCTTCCTCTCGTCCTCGGACGGCCAGGAGCGCACGGCCCGCGCCATCTTCAACGCCATCCGGGCCTACCGCGACACCTACGAGCGCGGCCTCCGCCTGAGCAGCGCCGAAGGCTAACGCCCGGGCCCGCCACGGGCCCCGCTGCGCGCGTAGACTCACGGGCCCGACCGACCCGCGCCCGTGCCCGACCTCGCCGCCGCCCTCCGCACGATCCCGGACTTCCCCTCGCCGGGGATCCAGTTCAAGGACCTCACGCCGGTCCTCGCCGACCCTGCGCTCTTCGATGCCATGCTCGACCGGCTGGCGGCGTCCTGGGCGGAGGCCAGCGTGACGCACGTCGTGGGGATCGAGGCACGCGGGTTCTGGTTCGGGCCCGCGCTGGCGGCGCGCCGCGGGGCGGGCTTCCGGCCGGCGCGCAAGCCGGGCAAGCTGCCCGCCGAGACGCTCCGCCAGACCTACGCGCTGGAATACGGCGAGGACAGCATCGAACTCCACCGTGCCGACCTCCCGGTCGGCGCCCGTGTCCTCATCCACGACGACGTGATCGCCACGGGGGGGACGGCCGCCGCCGCCTGCCGCCTCGTCGAGGCCGCCGGGGCCGAGGTCGTCGGCGTCTCGTTCGCCGTCGAGATCGCGTTTCTCGATGGTCGAAAGGGGCTCCCCGAGGGCGTCCCCGTGGACGCGGCGGTCGTCGTCTGACGGGGGCCGGGAGGAGGCTCCGCTGGCCGGATTCCAAAAGTGGCGGCTACTCGCGTCAAAAGAGGCCGCGACTCGCGTCGAAAGTGGCGGCGACTCGTGTCCCGGGTGGCGGCCTCTTTTGTCCGGAGTAGCGGCCTCTTTTCCTCGGAGGGGCTCCGCCGCTGAATGGACCCGCCGGACGCGATGGGCGGCGCGCGCCGCCAGCGGCCCGGATGGAGCCTCTAGCGGGCGGCGATGCAGCTGATCTCGACCGAGGCGCCGCGCGGCAGCTTGCCGACCTCCAGCGCCTCGCGCGCCGGGATGGTGCCGCTGAAGTAGCGGGCGTAGACCTCGTTGACCATGGCGTAGTCGTCCATGTCGCGGAGGAAGAGGGTGACCTGGACGACGTGGGCGAAGTCCATGTCGGCCGCCTTCAGGATGGCGCCGATGATGTCTAGTGCCTGCGCCGTTTCGTCCTGCACGTCGCCGTCGATGAGCTCGCCAGTCGCGGGGTCGAGCGCGATCTGTCCGGACACGTAGAGCGTGCCGCCGGCGAGGACGCCCTGGCTGTAGGGGCCGATGGGGGCGGGCGCGTCGGGGCTCTTGATCCGCTCGCGGCGGGTGGGGGGCTGAGGCGTCATGGTGGTGGAGGCGCGCGGATCCGAAGCTCCCCCCAGACGCCGTCAGGGACAGCGAAGAAGGAAGAAACTCCCGCCTAGCATCTGAAGGAGGCCGCCGCCGGTCTCTAGCTTTCAGCCGTCCCGCGGGCTGCGCCGGCCGTCGGCCGGCCGCCGCCGCCAGTCCTCCGATCTCCCACGCCATGAGCCGCCTCGGCCGTGTGCTCGTCGCCATGAGCGGCGGCGTCGACTCGTCGGTCACCGCCGGCCTCCTCCACGAGGCCGGCTACGAGGTCGTGGGCGTGACCATGAAGACGTGGGACTACGA
>CAYPVZ010000218.1:0-5765 GCA_964414235.1 uncultured Rhodothermales bacterium
GGCGGTAGGTCTCCGCGGGAGCCAGATAGGCGCCCCGGTCGGCCAGTTCGGTCTTGGCGCTGAGGAGGGAGGGGTCGAGCGTGAGCGAGGCCACGAGCGGGCGCCCCAGCGCCCCGCTGGCGGCCGCCAGCTGCCAGCGGTCGATCACGGCGTCGCGGAGCGTGTAGAGGCGGCCGCCGACCGCCTCGGTGCTCCCGCGCCCGTCGACGCGTGGGGCGAAGGTCTCGACAGAATCCGGCAGCGGCAGGCCCTCCGCTCCAGCGACGCGGCGAACCACCTCGGGCCTCTCCAGCAGGCTCGCGTCGACGACTGCTACGTCCGACCGGAGGCCGTCGAGACGCTGGGCGATCCGGAGCGGGACGGTGTCGGCAGCGCCGTTGGTCAGCAGGACGGCGTCGGCGGGCACGTGACGAAGCGTCCACCGCGCGAAGGCAAGCGCGGGCGGCGTCCAGAAGCCGACGCGGCGGAGCGCGTCGAGCGCGCGGTCCTCGGCAGCGGCGTCGCCCTGGCGGACGGCGGCGGCCCAGGCCGACATCCAGGCGTTGCCGTCGTCCGGGTCGCAGGCGAGTGCGCGGGCGAGGTGGGCCCGCGCTTCTTCCACCGCCGTAGCCGTGCCCTGGCCCTCCTGCGGATTCAACGCCTCGGCGAGGACGAGGTGGGCCGGTGCGTTGCAGTCGTCCTCGGCGAGGATCTGGCGGGCGAGCGCGGCCGCCTCGACGACCTCCGAGGTGTCTCCCTCGCGCTGGCCGTCGCGGCGGAGCGCCTCCGCCAGCCAGGCACGGAGCTTATGCGCGGCCTTCTCGGTCTGGGCTAGGCCCACGGCCGCCCGCCAGTGCGGGATCGCGTCGCCGACGTCGAAGCCGGTGTACGCCTCCCATCCCCGGGCGAACGCCTCGCCGGCCGGCGAGGCCGGGTCGACGCCCTCCACCGCTGGCTGTGCGGCGGCGGATACCGACAGGAGAACGAGGAGCGTGGCGCGCATCTACTCGTCGAGCCCGCGCGGGCGGATGTCGCCGGGCGCGGCCGGGCGGTAGACGATGGTCGTGCGCGCGGGGACCTGGAGCCCGTACGTCACGCCGTCGTCGTCGAAGAAGCCGACGAGCGAGGGGACACGACCGGCGTCGTCGCGCGAGACGAAGGCGGGCACGAGCGGGGCCGGCACCCCGGGTCCGGGCAGCACGAGGAAGGCCGGGACGTCGCCCGCGTTGAAGGCGACCACGCGGCGGTCGTCGCCCAGCGTCCGCTCGAAGGCGACGGCGCGCCCGCTGGCAGCGAGCGTCGCCAGCCCGCCGCGGCGGAGCACGGCGTCCGACTGGCGGACTCGGATGGCGCGCTGGTAGAAGGCGAAGAGCGTCGAGTCGAAGGCGACCGGGTCGGGGTCGCGCTGGAGGCCGCGCGGGGCGCGGGACTCGGGCTCGTAGGTCAGGTCCGGCCAGACCATCGGCTTGCGGTCGTCGGGGTCGTCGCCGCCCCACATGCCGGCCTCGTCGCCGTAGTAGACGTGCGGCGCGCCGGGCATCGCCATCTGGAGCGCCACGACGGCGCGCTGGAGGTCGCGCTCGTCCTTGTGCGGCGCGCGGACGAGGTAGGCCGTCGTGTCGCGCGGCCCGGCCTTCCGGTCGTAGTTCTGCCCGAGGCGGCCGTTGACGATCATCGACGCCAGCCGGTCGGTGTCGTGGCTGGCGAGCACGTTCATCAGCGCCGGCCGCGTGGCCTCCGGGAACGACGCGAACCGCTCGACGACCTCACTCGCGAACGTCTCGGCGTCGATCCGCCCGTCGAAGGCGAACGCGTCGAGCGGGATGACGAGCGCGTGGTAGTTCATCGTCGAGCCGAAGCCCGTCCGCGCGAGGTAGGGTGCGGCGTCGCCCCACTCCTCGGCGACCGTGATCGTCTCCGGGTTGATGGCGTGGACGAGCGCCGTCCAGTCGCGCCAGAACGCATCCGGCACCTCGTTCGCCACGTCGAGGCGCCAGCCGTCGATGCCGTCGCTCGGGTCGCCGTCGCCATTCGGGTCCATCCAGCGGCGCGTCGCGTCGAAGACGTGGGCCTTGACGGCCGGGAAGAGGTCGTCGCCGGCCTCGTTGTTGGCGAGCACCGCCAGCGGCTTGAAGCCCCACCAGCCGGTCCAGTCGAACTCGTCGGCCTCGGTGTCCGGGTCGTCCCAGGCCGTCACCTCGTACCAGCCGGCATAGGGGCTGGCCTGCTGGTTCCGGCGGACGTCCTCGAACGCCCAGAACGCCGTGCCCGTGTGGTTGAACACGCCGTCGAGGACGACGCGGATGCCGCGCTGGTGGAGCGCGTCGACGAGGCGGAGGAACAGCCGGTCGGCGCTCGTCCAGACCCACGTGCTCGGGTCGGCCGTTTCATCGGCGACCATCGCGACGTCGCCCTCGGGGTCCGGCCCAAAGAACGGGTCGATGTGGTGGTAGCTCGTCGCGTCGTACTTGTGGAGCGAGGCGGACCAGAAGACGGGGTTGAAGTAGACCGCCGTGACGCCGAGCGAGTCGAGGTAGTCGACCCGATCGAGGACGCCCTGGAGGTCGCCGCCGAGGCGGCGGTCGAAGACGGACTCGTAGAAGTCGGGGTGGCGAGCTTCCTCCCAGGGCGCCATGCGATACCAGTCGGCCGTCCACGGCGTGACTGCCCAGTCCTCGCCGACGTTCTCGGGCCACTGGAGGCTGGCGCGCGTCGGGTCGTTCGTCGGATCGCCGTTGGCGAAGCGCTCGGGGAAGATCTGGTACCAGACGGCGTCCTTCGCCCAGTCGGGCGGGGACGGCTGGGCGCGGACGGCGGTCGCCGACAGCAGGGCGAGAACGAGGACGGACGGCTTCATGCGGCGGGGACAGTCGGGGGCGGCTAACGCACCACCGTGATCGGGAGCGTGCTCCCCTCGAAACGGACGACGTAGAGACCGGCCGGCAGCCGTGACGTGTCGAAGGCGATCTCGTGCGTGCCCGGACCGAACGCCTGGTCGGCCAGCGTCATCACACGGCGGCCGAGCGCGTCGACCAGCTCGACGCGGACCGGGCCAGCCTCGGCCAGTGCCAGCGTTATGGTCGCGCGGCTGGCGGTCGGGTTCGGGAAGACAGAGACGAGACCGTCGGTCGGCAACGCCTCGGGCGCGGCCTCGTCGGCGACGGCACCGAGGTTGCCGGGCGGCGTCGGGAGGGCGACGTCGGTCCAGACGTGGAACTCGCCGGGGCGGAGCGTCATGGCGTGCGTGCCGGCCGGGAGCGAGACGGACGTCCCCGAGAAGTAGTCGTACCACGTGCGGGCCGTGTCGAACGTCAGCGTGACCGTCGTCTCACCGACGCCGAAGTTGCCGAAGACGACCGCCTCGGTGACCTCGCCGGCGGGCGCCGACGGGAGCGACAGGCGGATCCAGCGGTCCGTTACGCGACCGAGCCGCGAGGTCACCTGCGTATCCGGGCTGCGGAAGATCGCGTTCGACTGGCGGAGGTCGAGGAGCGCGGCCCAGGTCGCGTAAAGGCCTTGTCGCTTCTCACGCTCCTGATCGGTCGCCGCCGTGAGCGTCCCGTTGAACCCGTTGCGGAAGGGCGCCGCCGTGCTCGACCAGTAGTCCCACCGGATCGGCTTGTTGCCGACGCGATCCGGCACGCCGGTCGGGCATTCGCCGGGATAGGTCCCGTTGACGAGGCACTCGCCCGGCCCGCCGCCGTAGCCAAGCTCGCCAAACTGCCAGATCATGCGCGGCCCCGGGACCGTCAGGAAGAACGCGCCCGTGAGCCGCTGGCGGTCGAGCGCCGTGGCCACGTCGCGGACCGAGTAGTCGCCCGAGCGGTTGCCGTAGGCCCGGTCGCGGTAGAGCGTCCACTGCTCGTCGTGGCTCTCCATGTAGGTGACGGCGTTGGGCACCGGGATGCCGCCGGCCCAGTTCGGCGTGTACGTCTCGGTCAGCGTGCTCGGGAAGTCGCTCGCCGTCGGGTAGCCCATCGAGCTCTGGCTGTACTCGCGGTTCATGTTGTGCCAGAGGACCGGGCCCGGCTGTGCACCCTCGGGTCCCCGGTGGGCCGCCAGTTCGCGCCACTCCTGGCCGTTCTCGATGAGGTGCTCCAGGATGACGACCACGTCCGGGTTTGTCGACCAGAGCGCGTCCATCATGCGCGTGAGGTTTCCGATCCGCTCCGGGTTGTAGCCGATGAACGGCCCCGTCTGCATGAACCCGCCCGAGAGATCGAAGCGGTAGCCGTCGACGTGGTACTCGTCGGCCCAGAAGCGGTTGGCCTTGTCCAGCCAGAGCCGGGTGAGCGGGCTCGTATGGTCGAGGTCATTGAAGACGCTGAAGGGGTGGGTCGCGCTCACGTTGGCCCACGGGTTGTCGGGCGTCGGCTGGCCGTAGTCGCCGACGTTGTAGAGCCGAACGAGCGGGCTCTGGCCCGTCGCGTGGTTGTAGACCACGTCGAGGATGACCGCCAGCCCGCGCGCGTGGGCGGCGTCGACGAAGGCTTTGAACTGGGACGGCGTCCCGTAGTGCTTGTCGAGGGCGAGGTGGAAGGCCGGGTTGTAGCCCCAGCTCTCGTCGCCGTCGTACTCGGCGACCGGCATCAGCTCGATGGCGTTGACGCCGAGCCGCTGGAGGTAGTCGAGCGAGTCGATGAGCGTCGTGAACCGGTCGTCGGCCAGGAAGTCGCGGAGCAGGAGCTCGTAGATCACGAGGTCCTCCTGCGCCGGCGCCTCGAAGGCTGCGTCGGTCCACGGAAACGCCGAGGCGCCCGGCGTGAGCACGCCGACCGGGAAGCTCTGGCCCGCCGGGTAGCCGGACTCGCCGGGGTAGTAGACCTTCGTCGTGTACGGGTCGGCCACGCGGATCTGGCCGTCGACGAGGTACTGGAAGGTCGGCTCGGTGCCGGGCGTGAGGCCTGTCAGCTCGATCCACCAGCGCGTCCCGAGCGGGTCGGCCGTGTCGCGAAACATGAGCGAGGCCTCGCTCACCGTCCAGGCGTTGAAGCTGCCGAGGGCGTAGACGTACTGCTTGTTCGGGGCGCGGAGGACGAGCCACGCCTTCGTCGGGTCCGTCGGGTTGTAGGTGATGCCGTCCTCCAGCCCCTCCGGCACGTGCGCGTCGGTCACCGTCGGCGGGATGGTGCCGACTTCGGCGCTGGCGGTCGCCCCGCCCACCATCGTCGCCTCGACGCGGACGTAGGAGCCCGGCGCCACTGGCGTCGGCAGCACGAACCGGTAGATGCCGTCGCCCGCGTCCTCGATGCCCGTGGTGTAGGTCGTCGCGTTGACCGTGAACGCGACCGACTCGACCGCAGCCGTCCCGAAGACGCCAGCCGAGACGGCCTGGACCTCGCTCGCCCCGTTCTGCTCGCGGGCAATCTGAAACACCATCGGGTCCGCCACGCGGACGACCGAGTCGTTGTTGGGGCCTGTCGTCTCGGTCCCGAGCGGGTCCGTCAGCCAGACCCCGTTCGTGCCCGCGTTGTTGGGGTGGTAGTGGATCTTATAAGCGTACGATTGACCCGCCTGGAGCGCCGTCGTGTAGCGGTACTCGTTGAGCGCCGGCTCGTAGGTCGTCTGGCTCGGCGCACCGGTCGCGATGGTGCCGCTCGCGTTCGGCCCCCAGTCGTTGAACGAGCCGGGCACGAAGGCGCGGCTGACCGGCGTGATGGCGGGCGACGAAAGGTCCGGCAGAAAGCGGAACGTGACGTCGACCGTCTGGGACCGGCCGGGGCTGGCGACGGCCATCGCCAGCGCGGCGAGCGCGAGGAGCGAGCGGAAACGCATCGGAACGGGGT
>CAYPVZ010000219.1:0-5717 GCA_964414235.1 uncultured Rhodothermales bacterium
TAGAAGCCCTCGGCCTGGGCATTGGTCAGCGTGACGAGCTTCATCGCTCGGACGGCGAAGCCCTCCTGGATGATGCGGTCGAGGATCTTGCCGGCGTGGCCGTTGGCGACCGCGTCGGGCTTGATGATGGCGAGCGTGCGCTCCATAAGTCGGTTCGGGTTGGGTGCCGAAAACAACCGCCAGCCGGCGGCGGGGACCGCGAAAGGCGGGGGAAGAGGGCGCCCCGCCCGCCCGACTGGCGGCGGCGGCCGGACGGTGGGAGCTTCCGGCGTCTCCGCCTCCGCCCGCTGCGCCCCGCCCACGTCCAGCCGCCCGCTGCCGGGCCCGCCCGCTGACCGCATGCGCCTGTCCGTGACCTGCCCCGACTGCCGCCAGCCGGTCCCTCTCGACTCCGGGGCCCGCACCCGGCTCGACCTGAAGCGCGCCCACGGCCTGGAGGTCCCGGCCTCCTGCCCGACCTGCCGCCGGGAGGTCCGGGTCCACCCGGACGACGTCCACGCCTCCCCGGGACGCCTCGCGGCCTGGGTCCCGGTCGCCGCTGTCGCGCTGGCGGTCGGCCTGAGCGTGTGGCTGTGGAATCGCGGCTGGGTGAGCACCATTCCCGTGATCGCCGCCGCTGGCCTCTACGGGGCGTGGACGACCGAGGCGAACCGCCGCGCGTCCGCCTTCAACGCCTTCCGCCTGGGCCGCCGATGAGCACGCGCATCGCCATGTGGAGTGGGCCGCGCAACCTCTCGACGGCCCTCATGCGGTCCTGGGAGAGCCGCGCCGACACGGTCGTCGTCGACGAGCCGCTCTACGCCGTCTACCTCGCCGCCACGGGCAAGGACCACCCCGGCCGCGACGCCGTCCTCGCCTCCCAGCCGACCGACTGGCGGGACGTGGCGGCGGCGCTCACCGGCCCGGTGCCCGGCGGCGCGCCGCTGTGGTACCAGAAGCACATGGCGCACCACCTGCTCCCGCACGTCGGCCGCGACTGGCTGGACGACGAGAGCGTCCGCCACGCCTTCCTGATCCGCGACCCGGCCGCCATGATCGTCTCGCTCGACGCCGTGACGCCGGATCCGACGCTCGACGATACCGGCCTCCCGCAGCAGGTCGAGCTCTTCGAGCGCGTCCGCCAGCGCGACGGGGCGGCGCCGCCCGTGGTCGACGCGGCCGACGTGCTCCGCGACCCGCCGGGCGTGCTCCGCGCGCTCTGCGCCGCGCTCGGCGTCCCGTTCGACGGCGCCATGCTGTCCTGGGCGCCCGGCCCGCGCGCCACCGACGGCGTCTGGGCCGCGCACTGGTACGCCTCCGTCGAGCGCTCGACCGGCTTCGGCCCGCCGCGCGCCGAGGCCGCTGACGTTCCTGCCCGGCTGGCGCCGCTGCTCGATCAGTGCCGACCGCTCTACGCGCATCTCGCGACGGCGCGGCTCGGGACGGGAGACCACGGACCGCAGACGGACGCGTAGGTATTCTGCGGCATGGCGTTCAAGTTCGAAAAGCTGGAGGTCTGGCAAAAGGCGCTGGACTACACGGACGGCATCGAGGCCATCGCGAGGGCGCTTCCCCCGCAGGAGCGTTTCAATCTCGCAGATCAGATCCGTCGGGCGGCAACGAGCGTCGCGCTCAACATCGCCGAGGGCTCGACCGGTCAGACGGACGCCGAACAGGCCCGCTTCCTGGGCTACGCTCAGCGCTCGCTCGTCGAGACCGTCGCCTGCCTCCACCTGATTCAGAGACGGGCCTACCTCGACGATCCCGAGCCGCTCCGGCACGCCTACCGCCAGGCCGAAGTGCTCCTCCGCCAACTCGTCGCCTTCCGTCGATCGCTCGGTGCCGCCGTCCACGAGGACGTCGTCTCGTATGACCTTCCCCCTCCATTCTGACCGCTCTCTCCTCGGTCTTCCGTCTCCTGTCCTCACATGCTCCAGCAGTTCGACGAGCGCAACCGCGATCTCATCGTCAACATCGGCGGCCGGCTCGTCCACCGCGACGAGGCCGGCGTCTCGCCCTTCGACTCGCTCGTCCAGGGCGGCGACGGCGTCTGGGAGGGCCTCCGCCTCTACGACGGGAAGATCTTCCGCCTGACCGAGCACCTCGACCGGCTGGTCGACTCGGCGAAGGCCATCGCCATCCAGGGCATCCCGAGCCGGGACGAGATCGTCGGCGAGATCCGGAAAACGCTGGAGGCCAACGGGATGCGCGACGGCGTCCACATCCGGCTGACGCTCTCGCGCGGGACCAAGATCACGTCCGGCATGGACCCCCGGCTCAACCAGTCGGGCCCGACGCTGATCGTGCTGGCCGAGTGGAAGGCGCCGGTCTACGACAAGTCGGGGCTCGTGCTCCAGACGTCGTCCGTCCGCCGCTTCCCGCCGGACTGCCTCGACCCGAAGATCCACTCGAACAACCTGCTCCAGTCGATCCTCGCCAAGATCGAGGCCAACGCGGCCGGCGCCGACGCGGCGTTGCTGCTGGACCGCGACGGCTTCATCGCCGAGTGCAACGGGACGCACGTCTTCCTCGTCCGCCGCGGCGAGGTCCTCACGAGCCACACCGACGCGTGCCCGGAGGGCATCACGCGGCAGACCGTCCTCGACCTCTGCGCGGCGAACGGCATCCCGGCGCGGCCGGCGCGGCTCTCGCTCCCCGAGGCCTACCGCGCCGACGAGATGTTCTGCACCGGCACGATGGGCGAGCTGGCGGCCGTCACGCGCCTCGACGGCCGGCCCCTCGGCGACGGGACGGTGGGGGCGATGACGCGGCGCCTGACGGATCTCTTCGCGGCCGAGGTCGCCACCCGCGCCGAGCGCGTGGTCGACTGAGGCGCTGGTGGCGCGCGTCGCCAGCGGGGCGGCGCCGTCTTCGCCCGCGTTTCGCCTGCTTCGTCACTGCGGCGGGCTAGGTTTGCCTTTCGCCCTGCTCGCGGGCGACCGGGGAGACATCCCGGCGCGCTGCGGGCATACTCTCACGTATCCCACAGGGAAAGATGGCAGACGCCACCGGCGCCCCGAAGGCGCCTCTCTACGAGTTGATGTACATCATCAACCCGGTCCTCAACGAGGACCAGACGAAGGACATCGTCCAGCGTGTGACGGCCTACCTGACCGACCACGGCGCGGCCGTCGAGAACGTCGACGAGACCGGCAGCCAGCGGCTGGCCTACCCGATCGAGAAGAAGCGCAACGGCTACTACGTCGTCGTCAACTTCCGCCTTCCGGTCGACAAGAACGACAACCTGACCCGGATCGAGCGCGCGCTGATCATCAACGACGACATCATGCGCCACATGGTCCTCCGCTTCGACGCCAAGATGGAGCGGCACTACGAGGCACGGCGCTCCGGGAAGGACCTCCCGAAGATCGCCCCGCCCGTCCCGCTCGCCTAAGGCCCCGGCCGCATCCTGAAACCCCCATGGCTGAAGTTCAGAACTCCACCTCCGGCGACGCGCCCGAGGTGACCAAGATCGAGGAGACCGAGGTCGGCTCCGCGCTCGAGAGCGCCGCCGCCCCGACGTCGGCCGACGAGCCGACGGCCGTCGAGCAGGCCGCCTCGCAGATGGGCTCGGAGCCCGCCCCGCGCGCCGTCTCGCCCGAGGTCGCGCAGCGCCTCCTGGCCGCCTCCAACCCGGAGGACCTCCAGCGGATCGCCGCGCCGGGCGCCCAGCGGGCCACGATGAAGTGCCCGTTCAAGGCCGCCGGCGTCGAGTACATCGACTACAAGGACGTCGAGACGCTCAAGCGGTTCGTCAACGAGCAGGGCAAGATGCTCCCGCGCCGGATGACCGGCGTCTCGGCCAAGTTCCAGCGCCAGCTGACGACGGCCATCAAGCGGGCCCGCCACGTCGCCCTCCTGCCCTTCGTCGCCGACAACGTCAAGTAGCCCGCGCGGCTGGCGGACGCCGCCGGCCGCGGGCACTGCCCCCGACCCCATGAAAGTCATCCTGACCGACGATCACGACACGCTCGGCCTCAAGGGCGACGTCGTCGAGGTGAAGCCCGGCTACGGGCGGAACTTCCTCATCCCCCGCCAGATGGCCGTCCTCGCCACGCCGTCCGCCCAGAAGCGGTACGCCGAGGAGCGCAAGCAGGCCGCCCACAAGATCGAGGCCGCCAAGACCAACGCCGAGACGCTCGCCAAGAAGCTCGACGGCACCGAGGTCCTCATCCCCGTCCGCACGGGCGAGGAGAACCGGATTTTCGGCTCGGTCACGACCCAGCAGATCGCCGAGGAGCTCGCCACCAAGGGCTTCGACGTCGACCGCAAGAAGATCTCCCTCTCGGAGGACATCCGGACCACCGGCGTCTACCCGGCGACCGTCCGCATCCACCCGGAGATCACGGCCGAGGTCAAGGTCAAGGTCGTCCCGGAGGAGGCCTCGCTCTAGCGGCCCCCGTTCGGATCTCGTCGCGGGGCGCTCCTCTTCCTGAGGGGCGCCCCGCGTCGCGTCCATACGTTTCGTCTTCTCCCGCTCGTTCGCCTGCCATGACCCGACGGACCGCTTCGCTCGCCCTCGTCCTGCTCACGCTCGCCGCGCTGGCGCCGTCCGCGGCCGCCCAGGGGCCGCGCGCCTCCGACCTCGTGACGTGGCGCGTCCGCGCCGACCGGGCCGCGCCGGGCGCCGCGGCCCGCCTCGTGTTCGACGCCGAGGTGGCGGAGGGGTGGCGGATGTACGCGCTCGGCTCGCCCGTCGGCATCCCGCTGACGGTTGCGCTCGACGCGCTCCCGGCGGGCGTCACGGCCGGCGGCCTCCGCCAGTCGGGCACGCACGAGGGCTTCGACGAGGCGTTCGACTCGGCCTATCGGTACTTCGCCGGGCCCGGTCGCCTCGTCCAGACGCTCCGCGTCGGCGCCGCCGTTCCGCGCACGACGCACGAGGTGACGGGCGCCGTCCGCTACGCCGTCTGCGACGACACCATCTGCCTGCCGCCGGTTCGGACAGCGTTCCGGGTCTCGCTGGTCGTCGACTAGGTGCGGAGTGGGAGGGCTTGATGTGGTCCTCCCCGAGCGAAATGGACGGGACACGCTGGAGCGTGTAGGTTCCGGACGCCGCCGCTGTTGTAGATCTGCCCGGGGGTGCCGAGGACGAAGGGGCACCAGACCTCCGGCCTGCCATGTCGTCCGTCCGCGTTCTCCTCGTCGCCGGCCTCGTCCTCGCCGGGTGCGACACCTACGGCCTCGACGTTCCGCCGGAGCCGGAGGCGGGCGTCCAGGCGTGGGACGAGATGCTCGACGCCGTCAACGCGGCCCGGGTCGAGGGCGCCGTATGTGGCGGGGAGCGGATGGCGCCGGCCGTGCCGGTGATCTGGGACAGCCGCCTGGAGGCCGCCGCCGAGATCCACTCCGCAGATATGGCCCGGAACGACTACTTCGACCACCGCGGCTCGGACGGCCTCGATACGGGCGAGCGCGTCCGCCGCGCGGGCTACGACTGGCGCGCCGTCGGGGAGAACATCGCGCGCTACCAGCAGAGCGTCGACGACGTCGTCGACGACTGGCTGTCGAGCCCGGGCCACTGCCGCCAGATCATGGACCCCGGCTTCGTCGAGCTGGGCGCGGCCGAGGTCGGCGGCTACTGGACGCAGGTGTTTGGCGTGCCGCGCTAGCCTACAGCCGGTGCTGCTGGCGGACGGCCTCGGCGAGTGGGCCGAGGTCGCGAGGCGGCATCACCGTGGGGCCGAACGGGTCCACGAGGGCGGCTGTCGGGTCGAGGAGGCGGCGGAGGACGGCAT
>CAYPVZ010000220.1:0-5715 GCA_964414235.1 uncultured Rhodothermales bacterium
GGAAGGTGCCGTCCGAGACGCCCCCGAGCGTGCCCGCCACGTCGAACGTACCGACGAGGAAGAGCGTCGCGCCCTCGGCCACGGTGAACGTCAGGTCGCGGAGCGTGCCGCCGTGGTCGATGTCGAGCCGCGTGGTCTGGACGCGCACCTCGGAGTCGGCGAGGTCGACCGGCACCGCGATCCGGAGCGTCCCGCTGGCGGACGGTTCGACGTCGATCAGGCCCCGACTCACGACTCGGCCGTCGCCGGAGATGGACCCCGTCGAGGTGTAGCGGATGACGCCCTCCGGCTCGTTCCGGATGAGCGCCCCGTTCCGCAGCGTGAAGCCCGTCCGGACCTCCAGGGTCCCGCGGTTGACGATCTCGGAGCCGTCGAAGCCCGAGAAGTTGCTCGTCGACGAGGGCCGGACGATGAGCCCGGTGTTCGTGAACACCCCGCCCGTGCCGACGAACTGCGCGGAACCGACCAGCTCCATGCCGTTGCCGGCCACCGCCAGCGTCGCTCCCTCCGGAGCGGCCTCGATGACGGCGCCGGACCAGTAGACATGCCCCGCGAGGTCGCCTGAGAGCGTGCCCTCGATGCGGTAGGACGCCGAGGCCGGGTCGGAGAGATACGCCACGGCGCCCTCGGCCGCCCCGAACGTCGCGTTGCGAAGGACGCCTCCCTGTTCCACGTCGAGCCGGCCCGCAGCGACGCGGAGCGTGCCGCCGTCGACCGCCAGCGGGGCGCGGACGTTGGCGGTGTTGGACGGAGAATCCGACTCGATCGCGCCCGCGACGCGGAACAGCGCCGAGCCGGTGCCGACGCCCGCCCCATCGGTGAGGCGGAGCACGCCGCCCGCGACCACGTCGAGGGTGCCGCCCGTGTTGAGGAACGAGACGCCCCCGACGACCTCGACCGCGCCCGAGATGGAGAGCGTGAGGCCGGCGTCCGAGAACACGAGGCCGTCGGTGCCGCCGGGCGTGCGGTTCTGGAATACCCACCGCCCGTTGGCCCGGACCAACAGATTACCTGTGGCCGTGATACGGCTAATCGTGGTGAGCGTCTGAGTACCGCTGTCGCCGCCGAGCACGAGGCCGGCGATGCTGCGGTCGCTCCGGCTGGCGGTGACGGTGTAGGTGCCGGCGACCGTGATGCAGGCGACGTCGTTGGCGTCCGGGGCGCCGTCGGTCCACCGGGCGCCGTCTTCCCAGGCCCCATCGACAGGCGAGGCCCAGGAAGTGGTGCAGGTCTGGGCGAGGGCGGAGCCAGCCGTCAGAACGGCGAGGAGAAGCAAACGGGGCATGGTCATGGGTGGAGACGTTTCCCTCCTCACCGAGAAAGCCAGCTCGACCGGCTCAACACGGGTCGAAAGTCTTCCCCTGGCTTCACCTTGCCCCTGTGGCCGTCGGTCCGGCGCCCCTCCCCGTCTCCGTGCCAGAGGAGAAGCCCCGGACCGACTACCGGATGACCGTCACGCGGCGGCTGACTACGCCCGCGTCGGTGACCGCACGGACCACGGCAAGGCCGGCGGGCAGCGACGCCGCGTCGAGCACGAAGTCGTGCGGACCGGCCGACAGCGCGCCGTCGTGGAGCGTCGCCACGCGGCGGCCGAGCACGTCGAATACCTCGACGCGGGCCGTCGTGGCCATGGGCAGGTCGAGTGAGACGCGCGCCCGGTCACGCACCGGGTTCGGCGCCACGTCCAGGCCAAGGCCGTCCGCGACCGCCGGCTCCGCCGCCGTCCCCATGCCGAACAGGTCGTGCGTGGGCCACGTCGTCACGCCCTGCGCCAGCGTCCACATCGCATTGTCCAGCTCCGCCATGTACGTGGCCGTCTGGTTCGTGCGGATGTTGAGGAGGACGGCCCACTGGAGCCCCTTGTAGTTGGCGCGGACGAGAAGCGACTCGGAGCCCGGCAGCGAGCCCGTGTGCCACCAGTTTCCGTTCGTGTTGACCGTCCAGCCGAGCGCGTACCACCACGCCGATCCGTTCCAGTAGCTCATGTTCGGCTGTGCCGACATCGTGGCCTCGCTCGACGCCGTGAGAAGATCCGGACGGACCGCGTTGCCGTCGATGGCCGTCGCGAACCGGAGGAGGTCGGCCGCCGAGGCGATCCAGCCGCCGTGCGCGTCCATCACGTCGAGGTAGAAGCCGCCGTACGGGTACGGCACCGTGCTCCCGTCGATGACGCTGCGCGTCGTCGGGATGGCCGGGAAGTAGTAGCGAACCTCGCGCGGCTGGCGGTCCTCCAGGCGCGTCCGGCCGAGGTCCATGCCCGTGATCCCGGCATCGGCCAGGACGTCCTTCGCCAGCGCCTCGTACGACTCGCCCGTCACGTGTTCCAGAATCAGCCCGAGCACGGCGTAGCCGAAGTTGGAATACGCGTACTTGATGCCCGGCGTGAAGTCCAGCCGACGCCCGCGCATGTAGCGCACAATGTCCTCCAGTTCGGCCGGGCCGGAGCGTCCCATCTGCGCCCCGATGTTCGTCACGTCGAACATCGGATCGTAGCCGGTCGCGTCGCGGTCCCAGCCGCCCGAATGCCGGAGGAGATCGCGGATGGTGATCGACGCGAGGCGCGAGTCTTCCGTCTGCGACGACGTGAGGTCGGGGAGGTAGGCAAAGGCCGGGTCGTCGAGCGCGAGCTTCCCGTCCTCGACCAGCCGCATCGTGAGGACGGCCGTGATCGGCTTCGAGACGCTGGCGATGCGAAGCCGGCTGGACCGACTCGTTCGCGTCCACGTCGGCCAGGCCGAAGCCGCGCGCGTAGACGAGGCGGCCGTCCTTCGACACCGCGACCGACATCCCGGGGATGCCGTAGCGACTCATGAAGTCCGGAAAAAAGGCGTCGTAATTGGCCATCTCGGGCACGGCGACGCCCGTCTGGGCGTGCCCGGCGAGCGGCGCGATGGCGAGGAGAACGAAGGCGGCGAACCGCCAGGCGCGACGGGAGCGAGGCATGGCTAGGGCGAAGGACGGAGGTGGAGGAACACCAGAAAACCGAGATCGGGACCGGAATCGGCTCACCCGGTCCGCCACGGCCTCTCCGAAGCCGTCGGCTCTTGAGAGCGGGCGGCCCGCGCCATCCGCCCGGCTGGCGGGGCCGCTCGCCGACGGCGAGCAGCGAGGGAGATCCCCCAGACCGACGCGAGTGCCGAACAGCGCCGGAGGGCCCGCGTTGCCCGACACCACCGCTCTCCCTTTCCCATGAACGCGATCGTCTTCGACCAGTACGGCGGGCCCGACGTCCTCCAGCTTCGCAAGGTCGAGGACCCCGCGCCCGGCCCCGGGCAGGTCCTCGTCCGCATCCGCGCGGCCAGCGTCAACCCGGTCGACACCAAGATCCGCCAGCAGGGCGCGAACTACGGGATCGAGCCGCCCATCGTCCTCGGCTACGACGCGGCCGGCATCGTCGAGGCCGTCGGCGACGGCGTGGACGACCTCGCTGTCGGCGACGAGGTGTTCTACACGCCGGCCCTCAGCGCGCACGGGACCTACGCCGAGTTCCACGCGGCCGACGCCGCCGACGTCGTCGTCAAGCCGCGGTCGCTCTCGTTCGAGGAGGCCGCGGCTGTCCCGCTGGCCGCGTGCACGGCGTGGCAGGCCCTCGTCGACCGCTGCCGCGTCGAGGTCGGCGAGGTCGTACTCATCCACGGCGGTGGCGGTGTGGGCCACTTCGCCGTCCAGATCGCGCACGCGGCCGGGGCCGAGGTCGTCGTCGTGGGCAACGGCGCCATGAAGGCGACGCTGCTCGACCTCGGCGCGGACCGGTTCGTGGACTACGCGTCCGGCGATGTCGAGGCGGCCGTCGACGAGATCTCCTGCGGCCTCGGCGCCGACGTCATCCTCGACACCGTCGGGGGCGACACGCTGGCGAGCAGCGTCGGCGCGCTGGCCGAGTTCGGCCGGATGGCGACCATCGTCGGGACCGCGGGCGGTGGGCTCGGCGCGGCCTACCGCAAGAACGCCACCATCCACACGGTGATGATGCAGCGCGACGGCGGCATGCTCGACCGGATCGCCTCGCTGGTCGACCGCGGCCTCCTCCGCCCGCTCGTCGCCGACGTCCTCCCGCTGGCGGATGCCGCCGAGGCGCACCGGCGGATCGAGGCCGGCGGGGTGCACGGCAAGCTGGTCCTCACCCCCTAGACGCCGAGATCGGGCACGAAAAACGGGCCCCGGCCGGCTGGCGGGGGCCCGTCTCTATCGAGCGCGGGCGGTGGCTAGACCACCTTGAAGTCGGCCCGGGTGCCCACGGCTGTCTTGACCACGGCCGTCACGTCGACCGTCACGTCGCCCTCGCCCGACGTCGTCTTGTGGTAGATCGTGCCCTCGAAGGTGGCCTCGTGGAGGTCCGTCGAGATCGGAGCGTCGTCGTCATTCGCGAAGAAGACGCCGCGGTACTGCTTGCCCTCGAAGGTGTCGACGGGGAAGACGTAGCCCTGGCCCTCGATACCGGCGAGCGTCGCGTCCTGAAGTTCGTAAAGCGCCAAGTCAAACCTCGTGGCTGGTGGAACAGAAGAGGCCAGGCGCGGACGCTGCACGGAGAGAACGAGTAGCGGCCGACGCATAGACCGTCTCCATCTTATGGGATGAGGTCCCCAGGGTTTCCCCCATGCCGTGAATCTCCACCGCAGCGACCCCCAGGCGCCGGCCCGCTCCCTCGGCGGCACTGACGGCCCACCGCCAGCGATGCGACGGATCAGAACCCGGTGCAGATGCGGGTGTCCTGGTTGATCGCCGTCAACGTGACCTCGAACTCGAGGGTCGAGCAGCCCGGGATCCCGACGTACCCTTCCCGGCCATCGAGCGGGCAGGCCCCATAGCCGAGCCCCGGAGGCACGGTAATGAGGCGCGTCTGCCCGACACGCTGATCGGCCAGACCGGCCAGGAACCCCGGGACGAGGTTGGACGAGCTGTTGAAGAAGGTGGAGAACGAGCCCTCATCAAAGGTGCCCGACCCATCCGCCAGCCGGCCGATGTACTCGACTGAGAAGCAGTCGTTGGCCTGCAGGGTCGCGCCGAGCTGCGTGTTCGCAGGGGTGACGTCCTCGGTGCCGAACGTGTCCGTACTGTTGCAGGTCTCGAAGGAGCACCCCGCGTTGCCGTCGCAGCCGGCGACGGGCAGGGCGAGAAGGACGAGGAGAAGACGGAAGGCGCGCATGAATCCGGGGGGCGAGCCAGAAGCTAGAAACCGGAGCCCGCCCGAAGCGGCCTGGGACGCCTTTTCACCCCGCCCCCGGGCGGCCGTCGCGAGCCTCCGCCAGCAGCGCAGCCGGGTCGAGCCGGTCCATCAGCTCGCGGAGCGTCTCGAAGCCGATGCGGTCGCGGGCCTCGGCCCACGGCACCCAGTCCACGGCCTCGATGCCCTCCCGCTCCTCCGGCGTGAACCGCTCCGCCGTCGTCGCCATGGCGAACCAGTGCGTCGTCTTGACGGCGTGGGCCTCGCGGCTGGGCCAGTGGTAGTCGTGGAGCGTCGTCCCGAGCTCCGCCGTGATCGCCAGCCGCTTCTTCTTGACGCCGACCTCCTCGGCGACCTCGCGACGGGCGGCCTTCCGGGGCGTCTCGCCCGCGTCGAGCTTGCCCTTCGGGAGGTCCCACGCGCCGCGCCGGAAGATCATCAGCACCTCGGGCCCCGCGCCGCCCGACCGCAGGACGATGCCGCCGCCGGCCTCCACCGGCTCGGGCCGCCAGAAAACGCCGTCGGGGTCAACGTTGCGGACGGCCGCGCGC
>CAYPVZ010000221.1:0-5676 GCA_964414235.1 uncultured Rhodothermales bacterium
GGTCTGCGACGTCGGCGGCGTCGGCCGCGGCCGCGCCCAGCGCGGCGACTACCTCTTCGTCGGCGTCTCGAAGATCCGCCAGGCCTCGACGTTCGCCGGGCTGCCCGTCTCCGAGCGCTCGCGCGAGGCCGGCATCTGCGTCGTCCACGCGCCCACGGGCCGGGTCGCCGGGCGGGTCTCCTACCGGACGTCGGTCGAGGAGGTCTACGACGTGGTCGTGCTCCCCGAGGTGGCGCGGCCGGGCCTGGTGGCGCCCTGGATGGACGTCGCCGGCCGGGCCGTCACCGTCGAGGGCGCCGGCTGGTGGGCCCTCGACGCCCCGCCCGCCGCGCCGACGGCGTGAGCCGACCCGCGCCGCCAGCGGGGCCGGCGCTCAGCGGTAGGTCTGGAAGCAGACGCCGTAGTCGCCGCCCTGGTAGCCGGACAGGAACGCCTGCGTGCGCTGCTGGCTCGACCCGTGCGTCCACGTCTCGGGCCGAACCGCCTGCCCGGAGCCGCGCTGGATCGCGTCGTCGCCGACGGCCTGGGCCGCCGAGATGCCGGACTCGATGTCGGCGTCGTTGAGCACGAGCCGGCCGTCCTCGCTCTTGGCGTGGAAGGCCCAGACGCCCGCGAGGCAGTCGGCCTGGAGCTCCGTCTGCTGCGACTGGCGGTTCGAGCGGGTCGCCGTGAGGAGGCCCTCGATCTTCTGGACGTGGTGGCCGATCTCGTGGGCGATGACGTAGGCCATCGCGAAGTCGCCGCGCGCGCCCATGGACTGCAGCTGGCGGTTGAAGGCGAGGTCGAGGTAGACCGTCTGGTCGTTGGGGCAGTAGAACGGGCCCATGCCCGTCTGCCCGACGCCGCAGCCGGTCCGCGTGGCGCTCGAGTAGAGCACGAGGTTCGGCTCGCGGTACGTCTCGCCGGACTGGCGGTAGAGCTCGCCCCAGACGTTCTCGGTCTCGGCGAGGATGGCGTCGACCGTCTGGCCGGCCTCGTCGGTCGGCTCGACGGCCTGCTCGTTGGGGTCCGGCGCCGCCGCGCCGCCGCCGCCGCCGAGGAGGGGGCTGAGGTCGAGCCCGAAGAAGGCGCCGACGAGGAGCAGCACGAGGCCGCCGATGCCGAGGCCGATCTTGCCGCCGCCGCCACTGCCGCGGCGGTCGATGATGTTGCCAGACGAACGGCCGGGACGGATGAGCATGGGGGAGGGGCTGGGGCCAGAGAGGACGCAGGCAACGCGGAGCCCGCCCCGCCGGATCCGCTACAGGCTGCGGACGCGGTCCACGAGCCCGTACGCCGCGATCCCGAACGCGACGGACACGTTCAGCGACTCCTTCGCGCCGTACTGCGGCAGCCCGACGACCAGGTCGGATGCGTCCAGCACGTCGTCCGGCACGCCGGTGACCTCGTTGCCGAGCACGAGCGCCAGCGGGAACGCGTCGCCCGGGACCTCGGCCGGCGCGACGGCGCCCGGCGCCCGCTCCAGCGCGGCGATCGTGTGCCCCTCGTCGCGGAGCTGGCGGAGCGCGTCGTCGATGGTCGCGACGTGGCGCCAGGGCACGGAGTCCTGCGCGCCGAGCGCGGTCTTGGCGACGCCCCGGTGCTCCGGCGTCGCCGTGATGCCGACGAGCACCACGCCCGCCAGCCCGGCGCAGTCGGCCGTGCGGAAGATGGAGCCGACGTTGTACGCCGAGCGGATGTCGTGGACGACGGCGACGATGGGGTGGGGGAGCACGTGACTTCGGGGGCGTGGGCGGCGGCGGGACCTGCGTCCGGGTCGCGCGTACACGCCGCCCCTCCACCCCGATCCCCACCATGCTCCGTTCGGCTTCTCTCGGCACGGTCGTCCTCGGCGTCCTGCTCCTCGTCCCCGGCTGTACCACGCTCCAGCAGCTCGCCGCCCTCCGCCAGGTCGACTTCCAACTCGACAGCGTCTCCAACGCCTTCGTCGCGGGCGTCAACGTGGACCGGCTCCGCAACGGCGGCCAGCTCGGCCCGGCCGACCTCGCTCGCCTCGGGGCTGCCGCGGCCACCGGCGAGGTGCCGCTCCAGTTCGTGCTCCACGTCGGCGCCGAGAACCCGAACGACAACGCCGCCGCCGCCCAGCTCGTCTCGCTCGACTGGACGCTCTTCCTCGACGACACCCAGACGATCTCCGGCGTCTACAACGACAACCGCCAGATCCAGCCCGGCGCGACGGTCGACCTGCCGATCTCGATGCAGCTCGACCTCGTCCAGTTCTTCGGGCGCAACGTGGGCGACCTCGCCCAGCTCGTCGGCAACCTCGCGGGCGTCGACAGCCAGCGCCAGATGATCCGCCTGGAGGCGACGCCGTCGATCAACACGCAGTTCGGGCCGATCCGCTACCCCGGCGTGATCTCGATCGAGTTCCCCGTCGGCCGCTGAGCCGTCCGCCTGAATGGTCGACGCCCCGCTGGCGACGCGTGCCGCCAGCGGGGCGCTGTTCGTTTTGCGCCGGAGCTGCTACGCGGGCTGCGCGGCGCCGACGGCCTCGATGAGGGCGGCGTTGAAGTCCGGGAGGTCGTCCGGGTTGCGGCTCGTGATGAGCGGACCGTTCCCGTGCGGGCACACCACCACCGACTCGTCGCGGACCTTCGCGCCCGCGTTCTCGAGGTCGGTGCGGATCGACTTGAACGACGTCGCGTGCCGGCCCTTCACGATCCCGGCCTCGATGAGGAGCCAGGGGGCGTGGCAGATGGCGGCGATGGGCTTGCCGGCCTCGTCGAAGGCGCGGATAAAGTCGAGCGCGTCCTTGTTGATGCGGAGCGTGTCCGGGTTGATCTGCCCGCCGGGCAGGACGAGGGCGTCGTAGGCCGAGGCGTCGGCCTCGTCGAGCGTCTGGTCGACGTCGACCGCGTCGCCCCAGTCGTCTTCGTCCCAGCCCTCGATGGAGCCGGACTCAGGGGAGACCACGTGGACGGTCGCGCCGGCCGCTTCGAGGGCCTTCTTCGGCTCTTCGAGCTCGGACTGCTCGAAGCCGTCGGTGGCGAGGATGGCGATGGTGACGTTGGAGAGCTGGGCCATGGTGAGAATGGAGAGAGGGGAGGTTGTGCACCGCTCAGGTTCGGCGCGGTTCGGGTTCCGGCGGGACCTCAGGGAGCGCCCGACGTGGCCTCGCGCCGCGGCCCGAGGCCCGCTGGCGGCCGATCCGGGCAAAGAGATGGCTCCCCGTCGCCGACGCCGTTACCATCCGGGCTGGTTCACCCTCCCGCTCGTGCGCTCGCTCGCTCTCGCTCTCGCTCTCCTCGCGGCCGGCTGCTCCGGCTCGTCTCAGGTCACCACGCCCCCGCCGTCCTCGACGGCCCCCGCCGCCTCGCCGACCCCGACCGCCAGTCGCGGGCAGGGGAGAGGGGGTGATGACGGCCCGAAGCCCTACGCCGAGGTCGTGACGGCGGAGGCCGTGACCGACCCCGGCCTCTTCACCGTCCACCGCATCGGCGATGCGCTGCTGTTCGAGATCCCGGACTCGCTGTTCTCGCGTGACCTCCTCTCGGTCAGCACCATCTCCCAGGTGCCGGCCGGGCTCGGCGGCTACATCCCGGCCGGCTCGAAGACGGCCGAGCTCGTGCTCCGCTGGGAGCGCACCGGCGATCGCGTCCTGCTCCGGACCCAGTCCTACACCGCCGTCGCCGACGCCGAGCTGCCCATCGCGCAGTCGGTCCAGATCAACAACTTCCAGCCGGTCCTCGCGTCGTTTCCCATCGCCGCCGTCACGCCCGACAGCGCCGGCGTCGTGGTCGACGTGACGTCGCTCTACACGACCGACGTCCAGGCGCTCTCCGGGCTGTCCCAGGACCAGCGCTCCCAGTTCAAGGTCCGCCGCCTCGATCCTGCGCGGACGTTCATCGACCAGGCGAAGGCGTTCCCCGAGAACGTCAACGTCCGCTACACGCAGACCTTCGACGCGGCCGAGCCGCCGCAGGAGGACGGCACCGGGACGCTCTCGCTCCAGATGGTCCAGTCGTTCGTGCTCCTCCCGCGCGTGCCGATGCCCGCCCGGCTGGCGGACCCGCGCGTCGGCTACTTCGCCGTCCAGCAGGTCGACTACGGCCGTCCCGACCTCGGCGCGGCGACGCGGACCTACATCCGCCGCTGGCGGCTCGTGCCGAAGGACACCGCAGCCTACCTCCGCGGCGAGCTCTCGGAGCCGGTCCAGCCCATCGTCTACACGCTCGACGCGGCCACGCCAGAGCGCTGGCGGCCCTACTTCTGCCAAGGCGTCGAGGACTGGAACCGGGCCTTCGAGGTCGCTGGCTTCAAGAACGCCATCGAGTGCCACATGCCGCCGGCGCCGGGCGACACGACGGAGTTCGATCCCGAAGACGTCCGGACCTCGACCATTCGCTACGTGGCCTCGCTCACGCGCAACGCGACGGGCCCGAGCGTCAGCGACCCGCGCTCCGGCGAGATCATCGAGAGCGACGTGATCTGGTACCACAACCACATCCGGAGCTACCGCAACCGGCTCATGATCGAGACCGGCGCCGCCAACCCACACGCCCGGTCGCTCGACATCGACGAGGAGTTGATCGGCGAGACCATGCGCCAGGTCATCGCCCACGAGGTCGGCCACGCGCTCGGCCTGCCGCACAACATGATCGCGTCGTCGGCCTTCCCGGTCGACAGCCTCCGCAGCCCGACGTTCACGTCTGCCTACGGCGTGGCGCCGACGATCATGGACTACACGCGCCAGAACTACATCGCCCAGCCCGGCGACGGCGTGACGCGGTTCGTCCGCAAGGTCGGCCCCTACGACGACTACGTGATCAACTGGGGCTACCGCTGGTACCCCGACATCGCGACGCCCGACGACGAGTCCGACCGCCTCGACGCGCTGGTCGCGGCGCACGAGGGCGACCCGATGTACCGCTTCTCGTCCGGCTTCGGCGGCTACAACCCGGACGCGCAGACCGAGGACATGGGCGACGACCCGGTCGCGGCCAGCGGCTTCGGCGTGGCCAATCTCCAGCGCGTCCTGCCCCACCTGATGGCCTGGACGGCGACGCCGGGCGAGGGCTACGACGACCTCGGCGAGCTCTACGGCGAGCTGGTCGGCATGTGGAGCCGCTACATGGGCCACGTCGTGACCGTCGTCGGCGGCGTGCGCGAGACGCCAAAGACGACCGACCAGGCGGGCGTGATCTACACGGCCGTTCCGCGCGCGGAGCAGGAACGGGCCCTCGCCTTCCTCGATGCGCAGGTGCTCCAGACGCCGGCGTGGTTGCTCGACACGGAGATCCTGCGCCGCCTCCAGCCCGTCGGCGGCGTCGACCGCGTCCGCCAGCTCCAGGTCTCGGTGCTCAGTGCGCTGCTCGACCCGATGCGCCTCGGGCGGCTGGTCGAGGCGGAGGCCCTCGACGCGCCGGGCGCGGCCTACCCGCTGGCGGCCTACATGGACGACCTCCGCGCGGACGTCTGGTCCGAGCTTGACGACCGCCGGCCCGTCGTCGACGTGTTCCGGCGCAACCTCCAGCGCGGCTACGTCGAGCAGCTCTCGGCGCTCATGACCGAGGACGAGCGCCCGCTGCCGTCGTCCGTCCGCTACCTCGGCGTCGATGTCAGCCAGTCCGACGTGCGGGCCGCGGCGCGCGGCGCCCTCCGCCGGGTCCAGGCCGATGCGCGTACCGCCGCCACGCGCACCCGGGACGTGGCCCCCCGCGACCACCTCATCGATGT
>CAYPVZ010000222.1:0-5641 GCA_964414235.1 uncultured Rhodothermales bacterium
GGCTACGCGAAGGGCGTGCTGGTGAACGCGGCGCGCGTGGCGGCGGCGTTCGTGGCGGCGCTCGCCGAGGACCCGGCGCCGGAGACGACGGCCGGGCGCGAGGGCTACCTCCACCCGCACACGGTCGAGGGCACGACCGAGCGGGCGACGGTCCGCGTGCTCCTGCGCGACTTCGACGACGCCGCGATGGAGGCCAAGCGCGAGCGCGTCCGCCAGCTGGCGGCGGCCGTCGGCGCGGCGTTCCCGGGGGCGGGGGTGGCTCTGGAGATCCGCGAGAGCTACCGCAACATGCGGGCCTACATCGAGGACGTGGAGCCGCGCGCGATCTCGGTGGCGGTGGAGGCGGCGCGGGCGATGGGGTTCGAGCCGGAGTTGGAGCCGGTGCGCGGCGGGACCGACGGGGCGCGGCTCTCGGAGAAGGGCCTCCCCTGCCCCAACGTGTTCACGGGCGGGCACGACTTCCACAGCCGGTTCGAGTGGAACTCGGTCCAGAACCTGGAGCGGGCGCTGGCCTACACGCACGCGCTCGTCCGCCAGTGGGGCGGCGAACTCCGCCGCGAGGCGTAGGTACGTGCCCCGGTCTTCGTCTCTCCTGCCATGCCGCTCTCGCACCCCCAGTCGCGCCGCTTCGTCGCTGTCTTCGTCGCCGCCATGCTCGGGCTCGCCGTGCTGGCGACGGTCCTCATCACGCGCGGGTGGGGCGACGAGAGCGTGCAGGCGCAGGTGAAGCAGAAGGAGGCCGAGCGGCGAACAGAAATGCCTAGACTGAACCCCGACAGATCGTCAATATATGCAAATGATTAGTTAAAATATATTATCATAATTTAAAATATATTTACAATTACGAAAATTTGGAAATTTAATATTGAAACCCAATATGCGCCAAGGGGCCCCATCAGATCATCGCCCAACGAGACCATGCCCCACTTGACCAATAGTCGAGACAATCTTAACATGAGGGACATCCACACCCCGCCCTCATGGAAGACCCATTGGTAGCCATCGCCGCAGCCAGCACGATTGTTGGCGCAGTTTTTGTCATTGTAACCATCATATGGTTCATATATGAAATAAGAACAAGAAGCAAGATGATAAGAGAAGAAATAGATTTCGCAAAAGAAAAACACAAATACGAGCTTGAGAATTCCGACAACAGCTGGGAAAATGTAAAAAAGATAGCACCTTATATATCTGACTCAGTAGCGAAGATACTTTCCAATGACCCCATATGGGCGTCAAAAGCTCTCACCAGTGCTGGATATTTCCCATACAAAACTTCAGTGTTTGGAGAAAGATCAGAACATTTCAAAGAAGAAAAAAGGATTCTATCTGAAGAGTTTGGAAAAATATTAATGGACAGACTTGAATATTTATCTTACAACAATGAATATAATTATTTCAAAATATTCCTGGATGCAGGAACTACAATTCATCCCCTTTTTGAAAGATTAGCACAGCTTGCAAGGTCAAAAAAGTATAAGAATATAAATCTTGAAATTATATCTAACAATCTGCCTGGAGTACAAAGATTGATAACAATTGCCAATAAAAATGATAATGACTACCCAGATATAGATATACAGACATATTTAGTGCCCGGAGAGGTATACCCCGAATACGCCTCTGTCACAGGAACAGAGACTGCAGATTATGTGAGAGGCAAGATGTCAGGTCCATCATTCAGCAACGACGCGGTTAGTGGTAATATAAAAATCAGGAGGATAGCGGTTCTGACTGGAAATTGGATAAGATTAAGGAATACAACACCTATATATCCAATACCAATGGCCAGAGGAAAGGGTCACCTCGACGTAAAAAAGGCAGCATTCGACAGCGCCGACGAGGTATACGTAATAGCCCCCCTAGGCAAGATAATTAAAAAGGTGAGCCTAAATGAATTTAATGACATTGTAAATTCCAAGGTTAGAACTTCGCGTTCCGGAGAAAACTATGAGGAGATAAATACACTAGAACCACTCAACGATCAAGAGCCTACCGATCATGCCAATAAACTCAGATTAGTTACAACATCTAGAGACAGAAGATCCATACTTACAAGCCATTCAGGCGGCGTAAAAACACTTCTCTCCCCAGAAGGCCGAGACCTGAACAACAATCTCAATCTTCCATTTTCGGAATGCACAAGTATATTCATTCCTTTCCATCTAGAGACCGAAAACGAATATGTTGAACTAGAAAGAGAGATACCGCACCCCAGAATGCGAGAGGCAGATGTTCTACACAAAATATATGATTACGAGTACCACAACTCTTAATCGCATCATATCACGACCCCGTCCGGGATGATGGCGTTCTTAGGGAGCACGATCACGCCGTCGCGGATGTACCAGTCGTCGCCGTCGGCCTCCTGGACGCCGGCCTCGTTGGTGATCCGGCAGTCGGCGCCGATCTGGACGTTCTTGTCGATGATGGCGCCCTCGACGACGCTGCGCGGGCCGATGCCGGGCGACGGCGGCGGGTTGGTGCCGGGCCGCTGGGACGGGTCGCGCCACGGGAGGTAGTCCGCCCCGAGCATGACGACGCGGCGGAGCACGGCGCCGTCCGAGATGAAGGACCGGATGCCGACGACGGACTCCTCGACGGTCGCGTTCGTGATCACGGCGGCCTCGGCGATCATCGAGTCGCGGACGCAGGCGTCCTGGATCTTGGCGGGCGGGAGCATGCGCGCGTTGGTGAAGATGGGCGCCTCCTCGTCGTAGAGGTCGAACTCGGGGCTCGGCTGGGCGAGCGCGAGGTTGGCCTCGTAGAACGAGCGGACGGTCCCGATGTCGGACCAGTAGCCGTCGAAGGGGTAGCTGACGACGCGGCGGTTCTGGATGGCGGTCGGGATGATCTCCTTGCCGAAGTCCTTCTCCCCGGGGTTCGCCAGCAGGACCTCCCGGAGCACGTCCCGCTCGAAGAGGTAGATGCCCATGGAGGCGAGGTAGACGCGGCCCTGCTCGCGCATCCGCTTCGAGACCGGGCTCTCCAGGCCGTCGAGCTGGTCGCGGGCCGGCTTCTCGTGGAACTCCGTGATGATGCCGTCGGCGTCGGTCTTGAGGATGCCGAAGGCCGGCGCCTCGTCGGCCGTGACCGGGATCGTGGCAACGGTGAGATCGGCCCAGGACGAGCGGTGGTGCGCCTCGAACGTGTTGAAGTCCATCCGGTAGAGCTGGTCGCCCGAGAGGACGAGGACGCGCCGGTGCGGGTACGGGTCGATGTGCGGGAGGCACTGGCGGACGGCGTCGGCGGTGCCCTGAAACCACTCGTTCGAGGTCGGGGTCTGCTCGGCGGCCAGGATGGTGACGAAGCCGTGGCCGAAGCGGTCGAACCGGTAGGTCCGCGCGACGTGGCGGTTGAGGCTGGCCGAGTTGTACTGGGTGACCACGAAGATGCGCAGCAGCTCGCTGTTGACGCAGTTCGAGATCGGGATGTCGATGAGCCGGTACTTGCCCGCCAGCGGGACGGCCGGCTTCGAGCGGTGGCGGGTGAGCGGGAAGAGCCGGGTACCGGCGCCGCCGCCGAGGATCACGGACAGCGTGTCGCGCATGACGGGGAGGGAGACGAGAGAGGGGATCTAAAGATGAGACCGCGCCGAGGATCCGCACGAGGCCGTCATGATTGCACGCGATGGGTTGTGCGCACCCGCCCGCCCACTGCGCGCCCGCGCACACCGCCCGCTGGCCGAATCCCTGGTTTCGGCCTGTTTCGGCCAGGTTGGCACGCCGCCGACGCATCGGCACAGCCCTTGGCCTTCCGGCGGGCACACTCCCCCCTCCTCCCATGACCCGCACTCCCTACGCCGACCGCCGCGCCACCCGCCGCCCGACGACCACGCTCTACGGCATCCGCCTCACCACGCCCCGGCGATGATCTACCGCTCGGCGCCGTCCACCCACGTCCTCCTGAGCGGAGGCCACGGAGGACCGCCACGCGCCGGCGGCCCCCTCTGCGGGGCGATGGAGTCTCCTGTCGAAGGCGAGCGCGCGTGCTCGGCAGAGATCCTTCGGCTCGCTTCGCTCGCTCAGGATGACAGGGGGCGGGTCGAGAGCCGAGCCGTCACGCCCCGCTGGCGGACGCGTCGCGGCCGAGGCTCGCGTAGAGCCGGGCGTAGGCGCGGGCCGATCCGCCCCACGAGTGGTCCGCCCGCATCCCGTTCTGGCGCAGCGCCGCGACGGCCTCCGCGTCGAGCGCCAGCGCCTGGCGAACGGCCCCGGCGAACGCCTCGGGCGTGAACGCCTCGAACCGGAGCCCCGTCCCCTCTCCCCCGTCCCACGGCACGACGGTGTCGCGGAGCCCGCCGACGGCGTGGACGACCGGCGGCGCACCGTAGCGCATCGCGTAGAGCTGTCCCAGCCCGCACGGCTCCTGCTTCGAGGGCATGAGAAAGAAATCGGCGGCGCCGTAGAGGCGGTGCGCCAGTCCCTCGTCGAAGGCCAGCGTGAGCGAGAACCGGTCGGCGGGCGCCGCCTCGGCGATCTCGCGCAGGGCGGTCTCGTGGACCGTGTAGCCCGAGCCGAGCACGGCGATGGCGGCGTCCGTCTCGTTCAGGAGACTCGCCAGTCCGGGCGCGAGCACCTCGGCGCCCTTTTCCGGCGTGAGCCGGCCGACGAACGCCAGCAGCGGGCGCGATGCGTCGAGGCCGAGCGTCTCGCAGACAGCGCGCTTCGTCTCGACCTTCCCCGCCAGGTCGTCGGCCGAGAAGGCAGCGGGCAGGTGCGGGTCCGCCGCCGGGTCCCACACGGCAGCGTCGATGCCGTTGACGATGCCTGAGAGGCGGTCGCCGATGCCGGCGAACGCATAGTCGAGCCCGTGCGACGGCTCCGGGCTGGCGACGAGCTCGCGCGCGTAGGTCGGGCTCACGGTCGTCACCCGGTCCGCGTGCTCGACGCCGGCCTTGAGGCTGTTGACGACGCCGAGGTGGTCGAGCGCCTGCCAGTTTGGAACGCCGACGCCGAGCACGTCCCAGCGGTGCCAGGGGATCTCGCCGTGGTGGTCGGCGCTGTGGACGGTGAAGACGGCCGGCAGGTCCGCGATGGCCGCGTTTGCGGAGTCGTAGCGGAGGAGGACCGGGATGAGGCCGGTGTGGTGGTCGTGCAGGTGGAGCCGGTCCGCGCCGTCGAGCGGCGTGTTCTCGGAGCGGAGCCAGTCCAGCACCATTAGCTGAAAGACGAGGTAGCGGACCTCGCCGCGTGGGAACCACGTGTGGTCGGAGGCCCGGAAGTAGACGCCGTCGTCGCCGAAGTGCTCGGGCTCGTGGACGAGGTAGAGCGGCACCGCGGCGCCGGGCTCGGCCATCGCCTCGGAGCGGAACACCTCGAACGGAAACCACTCGCCCTCGTGGAAGACGACGCCGGTGTGCACGGACGTGATCTCGCCGGCGCGCGCCGCCAGCCGCCCGCCCGGTCCGCCGTAGAACGGCATCACGACGGCAGACGGCGTGCCCTCACGGGCGAGCGCCTTCGGCAGGGCGCCGACGACGTCGGCGAGGCCGCCGACCTTGGCGAAGGGCGCGCACTCGGCGGCGATGTGGAGGACGGGCATCGGAGCAGAAGCACGGGATGAGACTCGGAGTCTAGCGCCCCGCCCCCTGCCCTGCACGCTCGCGTCCCGCCCCGCTGGCGGAGGGCGTCCGCCAGCG
>CAYPVZ010000223.1:0-5636 GCA_964414235.1 uncultured Rhodothermales bacterium
GGAGAAGACCGCCCCACTCCGCCGGCACCGCGCGCCCCCCGACGGAGTCCCCCCTCCTCGGATGAGGAGGGGGACAGGGGGTGGTCGCCCCATCCAGCCCGAGCCCCCCACAAAAAACGCCCCGCTGGCGACGACCGCCAGCAGGGCGCTTGGCCCTGCGCGATGCGCTACCGCGCCACCGTCAGCGACCGGCTGAGAAGCTCCCCCGACGCCGTCGTCAGGCGCACCATGTACGTCCCCGCCGGCAGCCGCGACACGTCCAGCGACACCCGCTGCGACCCCAACGCGAACGACTCGTCCGCCACCACCGACACCGACCGGCCCAGCACGTCGAACACCTCGACCCGCGCCCGGCCGGCCTCCGCCAGCGAGAACGGCACCGTCACCTGCGACGCCGCCGGGTTCGGGTACGGCATCCCCAGCGCCAGCACGCTCGGCCCGGCCCCCTCCGTCGCCACCGCCTGCGCGCCCAGCAGAAGCGAGAACCGCGCCGCCGCGCCGTCGTCGCTCGTCGGATCCGCGAGCGCCCCCGCCTGGCGCGCCACCGGCCCCGCCTCGACCTGGAACGAGTACGACGACGCCGACCGGAGGTCCACCTCGGCCCCCGTCACCGTGTCCACCAGCCGGATCGGCGCCTCCACCGAGCCCGGCAGGTCGGGCCACGTCAGCGTGTACGTCCCCGCCCGCGTCGCCGAGACGCTCACGGAGAACGCCGCCGCGGCGGCCTCCGTCGGCCGCGCGTCGAACACGAGCCGCTTGCCGTCCTCCCGCACGAACGTCAGCGCGACGTAGTCCGCCGAGAGCGGGCGGAGCCAGCCGCCGTCGTAGACGTCCTCCCCCGCCTCGGCGCCGTCGAGGAACAGCGCCACGGGGTCCGTCGCCGCCAGCCCCTCGCCCTCGACGTGGAGCCGCAGCTGCGGCACGGCCGCCTGCCGGCCCACGTACACCGGGCTCTCGTAGGGCGCCTTCCACGCCCGATCGAACGTGAGCCCGAACGGGGACGAGAGCGTGGACTCCGCCCAGAAGCCCTCCGAAGCCGGGATGTAGCGGTCGGCGTTGCCCGTCGAGACGCCGGCCGTCGAGTAGTAGGCGTAGGCGCCCGCGCCGCTGTTCGCGTCCGGGTCCCACACGCCGTACGACGCCTGGAACGAGCCCGCCGCCTGCACCGCGTGCCAGTCGATCGGCGCCGCGTACGGGTTGCCGAGCAGCGAGAACCGCGCCTCGGAATCGGACGCATCGTAATTCAGCAACGCCGTGGCGGCCGCGTGCTCGACGCCGGTCACGTCCCACACGGTCGGCAGGAGGTCCGCCTCCCACGGCGTGTCGCCGAAGGCGTAGAACGCGTACCCGCGGCCCGCCTCGAACGTCCCGCCGTAGTCCGCCACCGGAATCCACCGCGATCCGTCGGCCTGCGTCGCGTCCCAGGCGTAGAGGATCGGGTTCGCCCCCTCGCCGGCGTAGTCGGCGCCGGTCGCGCCCTGCGTAAAGAAGTCGTCGTTGAGCGCGCTGAAGGGGACCGGGAACGGGCTGGCGATCATCCGCCAGCCCTCGCCCCCGAGGTAGGGCCGCTCGAACGTCACGTCATCTCCGATCGTCGAGCCGTTCCCGTCGATCGCCGCGAGCGACTGGACGGTCGAGCCCGACACCGTCGGAGCCAGCCGAAGCGTGTGCCCGTTCTGCGCGAGCGTCCCCCCCGCGGCGACCATCACGCCGGTCACGGCGAGGTCCTGCCCCAGCGTCAGCGTCCCGCTCGTCAGTGTCAGCGAGCCCGCCACGGGGACGGCAGGGCTCAGGTACAGCGCCCCGGAAGCCTTCTCGATCTCGAGAGCGCCCACCTCGGTCGTCCCCCCAGGCAACGTGAACGTCTGCGCGTTGGCGCCGGTCGCCACCAACGCCCCCGTGCCCGTGAAGGCGTCCGTGATCGTCAGATCGGAGTTGGCCGCGAGGTTGTCGTCGGAGAGGGCGAGCGTCGTGAACGTGAACGACCCGCCGCCCCCGACCCCGACCGTGTCCAGCTCGACCCGGCCCGCCGACTTGTCGACGACGAGGTCCAGCGTGAGGTCGGCGCCGGTGCGGAACGCCTGGGCCGTCTGCCCGCCCTCCAGCCGGAGGCGGCCGCCGCCGATCGTCTGGAGGCCGGTCCCCGCCTCGACGTCGACGCCGAGCTGGGTGGAAACCCAGCCCGTCGAGGTCGACGAGATGGTGACGAGGGCCGAGGCGCTGGAGATGGTGAGGGCACCCGTCGAGACCACCCGGGCCTGGGCCGAGCGGGCCTGCGCCGCCGTGGGCGCCACCATTGGCGGAAGGTCCGGCAGCGGATCGGGGGGCGCGTCCTGGGCACGCGCGGGTGCGCCCAGCAGCGCGAAGCCTGCGCCGAGCGCGAAGGCGAGTCGGAAGGAGCGAAGCATGAGAGGGTCGGTAGATCGGAGAGGGACGAGAGGCCGCGGGCGCTAGGGGCGCGGCGCCTCCTCCGTCCGGGCCGCCGTCAGGACCGTCTGCGGCGCAGCCGGCGCCAGCCGGGCCACGACCGCCTCGAGCCGCGCGAAGCGCTCGTCCGACGCCAGCCGCGCCTCGCGCAGCGACGCCCGCTCGGCCCGCAGCGCGCCGAGCTCCTCGCGCCGCGCCGCGTTCTCCGCCGCCAGCTGCCCCGTCCGCGCCTCCAGCGCGACCACGCCCGCCAGGTTGATCCCGTCGAAGTCGCCCTGGTTGATCGTCAGCGAGTCCGCGTTGAGGCCCAGCGGCGCCGACACCAGCCGGTGCCAGTCCTGCGCCATCGGGCCCACGTGCCGGACCGTCTGGTCGTCCTCGGCCTTGTAGCGCCACGTCGTCACCGGCAACGCCGCCAGCCGCCCGAGCAGCGCCTCCCCGTCCAGCTCCGCGAACGCCTCCTTCCGGTTCCGGTCCGAGACCACGTTCCACGACGACCCGCCCGCGTTGAGCTGGACCCCGGCGGTCGGCGTGCACGCTTCAGTCACACTCCCTCCACTGCAGGCCGTGACGAGCCGGACGCCCCCCACAGACCGGACCGAGAACTGGTTGCTGGACGTCGCCGCAAACGGCGTCGTCGACGAGGCGTCGGCGAACACGATGGCCCCGGTATATCCCGCGTCGACGCAGCCGGACGAGTTGATCGTCGCACACGTGACGGCACGCTGACCGATGGCGATGGAGTAGGACGCACCCGCAAACGAGCGGTAGCCCATCGCGACCGCCCCGGTGCCCCCGGCCTCGGCAAGGTATCCGAATGCACTCCCGTAGCTCCCGGTCGCCTTCGCCTGGTACCCCATCGCGATCGACGCGATCCCCGTGGCCGTCGTGTTGTAGCCACCGGCCCACGTGTAGAACCCGATGTTCGATTCATCCCACTGCTCGCCGCCGTTGCCGATGCTGCCGGCCCGGAAGGCGGCCTTGTAGGGATGCCACATCAGGCGCTCGCCAGCGCCCGTGAACGGAATCGACCCGACCCCCAGAATCCCCTTCGCCACGAACCCGCTCGCGTTGTCGACCCGGAACACGGACGCCACGGGCTGAGAATCGGGCATATCCGCCGTGACGTCGAACACGACCTCGGAAATGTTTTGAGCGTGGGCGGAGGGAAGAAGAACGAGCGCCAGGAGCGCGAGGAGGAGCAAGCGCGACATGAGAGTCGATGTCTGGAGAGGAGGGAAGGGAAAGAATCCAGGAGCGGCACCGCCGCTTGCGTGAGAATAGCGCCCCCGTAGGTCCCATGCCAGCAAGCCACCGTCTCAGGGCGCTGTCTTTCTTCCCGTAACTCGTTGTTTCCCGATCCCCCGAGCCTACCGGCCAGCGCCCTCCCGAGGTCGCCCGCCCCGAGGCATACCCCCCCCCGTTCGCGCGGCTCCCCCTGGGATCGCCCTAGCCAAACCCCAAGCCTCATCTCGTTGCTCAAACCCCGCCGCACGAACGGTCCCCCCTGGCACGCAGAACCTCAACGGTCCGGCTCCGCCCCTCCCTCTCGTCATCCTGAACGACGTGAAGGATCTCAACGCCGACGGTCCGAATCGTCGGAGCCGACGGTTCTGGGCTGGACGCTCGAGGTGAGATCCCTCGCGTATGCTCAGAAGCTGTTTGGGGAGCAAACCCCTCCCTGGAGGGAGGTGGCCGCGAAGCGGACGGAGGGTGTCTCTCGGGCCTACGTGCTCGGTTGAACACCCCCACCCCGCATCGCGGGGAGCCCCCTCCAGGGGGCGGGATCGCCCTTTCTGCCTTCGCCAAACACCTCCTCCGGATGACAGGAAGGGGGAAGAGATCGACGGGAGGTCCCCGCCCCGCTGGCGCCCGCCCCCGCCAGCGGCGAGACCGTCCGACCCCACCGAGCCCCAGGCGTACGGGGCCGAGAGACGGACCTACAGGGCCAAGAGACGGACCTACCCCATGGAGACCTGGACATACGCCTTCGAGACCTCGACATACAGGGTCGAGACCTCGACATACGGGTTCGAGACTTCGACATACGCCTTCGAGACCTCGACATACGAGTTCGAGACCTCGACATACGGGTTCGAGACCTGGAGATACAGGGTGGAGACCTCGACCTACGCCTTCGAGAGGTAGAAATACCCCGTCGAGACCTCGACCTACGGCGTCGAGACCTGGGAATACGGGTTCGCGACCTCGACCTGCGCCGTGGAGCGCCAGCCCGGCGCCGTCGGGGCCTCCCCCCTCGGAGCGAGGCTCCGAAGGGTCGCCCCAGAGCCCCAGGAACGCGCGGCCGATCTGCGCACGGCCTTCGTTCACGCCCTCGCCTACAGATTCCGCACGCCACCCGCTTGCCAGTTCCGCCCGATGCCCTACATTCACCCACACATTCACCATCCCGAGCGCACCATGACCGACCACCAGCGCAACCGCCATGAGATGCATCTCGCCGTCCTCGGCACCCTGGACACCCACGCCGACGCCTGGGCCTCGGTCCCCGTCATGCAGACGTACCGCGACAGCCTCGACGCCTACGTGAGCATCGCCCGGGAAGCCGCGAAGGTCCAGGCCCGAGGCACGGAGGGGGCCACCGCCACCAAGGGCGAGCTCCGCGACCAGGTCCGCGTGGGCGCCCGGCGGCTCGGCCAGGCCCTGGTCGCCTACGGCCGCACGAGCGGCCTCCCCGACCTCGCCGCCGCCGCCTACAAGTCCTCCCGCGAGTTCCAGGCCCTCACCGACGTCGACCTCGCCAACTACTCCGAGGACGTGGTCGCCCTCGCCCGCGAGCACCTCCCCGCCGAGGGCGAGGACCCCGCCACGAAGCTCGGCCGCCACGGCGTCACCGCCGCCTTCGTCGACGGGCTCGACGCCCTCGACGACGCCTTCGCCGAGGACCTCGCCAGCCCCCGCGAGGCCCGCATCACCCTCAAGAGCGCCGGCCGCACGCTCGCCACCGCCATCCGCAAGGCGCAGAAGCTCCTCAAGGACGAGGTCGACCCCACCGTCGACTTCCTCGCCCCCGACCAGCCCGCCTTCGCCCAGGCCTACCGCGACGCCCGCATCATCGTCGACCGCGGCCGCGGACGAGGCGCCGACTCCCCCGAGCCCGACGCCTAGCCCCCCACCTCGGAGGGGCTGGACACGGGGGGAGGCCGCTCCGCTGGCGCCGCGCGCCCCCACCGGGGCGGGGGGGGGGG
>CAYPVZ010000224.1:0-5618 GCA_964414235.1 uncultured Rhodothermales bacterium
GTCCTGACCCGGATGGGCATCGAGGAGTTCACGCCGGGCGCGGACCAGGCCGTCGTGGAGGCCGTCATCGCCCAGTTCAACGCCGGCGCCGTCGAGGCCGGGCCCTTCGTGCGCGGCGAGCACGGCGAGGCGGTCCGCGTCCTCGTCACCGAGGCGCTCGCCGAGCGCCACTCGCTCAGCGACAACTGGAAATCCAAGGTCGGCATCGATGCGCCCGGCCGCGGCAGCAAGCCCTTCGACGAGGCCGCCAGCGACATGCGCCTGCTCAAGCTCGACCGCGTCCAGGAGGCCATCGAGGCGGCCATGGCCGAGATGCAGTCGCGCGAGCGCGCCGGCGGCGACATCGCCGACCTCCAGGCACACGTCAACGACCTCAACGCGCTCCGCCGCCAGATCGACCGTGGGGAGTTCATGGACTGGACGGGCTAGGGGAGCGCCGGGCCTCCCGGGGCGTTCTACCTTTCGCTCCCCGACCTGCACCCCATGGCACGCCGCTCCGACCCGACCCCGCCGACCGAAGGCGACGGCCTCCCGACCCCCGAGCCCGCCGAGCTGGCGGACCCGACCGACGACGTCGACGTCGCGACCGAGGACGACGACGCGGCCGAGGACGACGTCGACGGCACCGACGAGGTCGTCGAGATCGACCTCGCGAACGAACGGCCGGACCAGACGCTGCCCGTCGCCGTCGACCCGCTGCCGGTCCCGACGAGCCCGTCGCTGGACGACCCGTCGCTCTACTTCAACCGCGAGCTGAGCTGGATCGACTTCAACTGGCGCGTCTTCTTCCAGGCCATGGACGAGCGCGTGCCGCTCTTGGAGCGCGTCCGGTTCGTCGCCATCACGGCCAACAACCTCGACGAGTTCTACCGCAAGCGCGTCGGCGGCCTCAAGCGCCAGCTCGGCGCCGGCGTCCGCGCCCTCTCGCCCGACGGCCGCACGCCCCGCGAGCAGCTCGACCTCTCGACCGAGGCCGCGCTCGACATGCAGCGCGAGATCTCGCGCGTCTGGGAGGACGACCTCCGCCCCGAGCTCAAGGCCGAGGGCATCGAGGTCCGCGACTACGACAGCCTGGAGGACGAGGAGCAGGCCGAGCTCGACCGCATCTTCCGCGACACCATCTTCCCGATCCTCACGCCGCTGGCGGTCGACTCGGGCCACCCGTTCCCGTTCATCTCGAACCTCTCGCTGTCGCTGGCCTTCACGCTGCGGCACCGCGGGCGCGGCACCGAGCACTTCGCGAGGCTGAAGATCCCGACCGGGCGCGGCCGCTTCCTCGCCCTCTCCTCCAACCCGATGCACGTCGTCGCGGTCGAGGAGCTGATCCGCAACAACGCCGAGGACCTGTTCCGCGGGATGGAGGTCGAGGGCGTCTACGCCTTCCGCGTCACGCGCAACGCCAGCGTGGACCGCAGCGAGGAAGAGGCCGACGACCTGCTGGCGATGATCTCGGAAGAGCTCCGCGAGCGCAAGTTCTCCGAGGTCGTCCGCCTGGAGGTCGAGGCCGACATGCCCCAGCGCGTGCGCGACCTGCTCATGCGCGAGCTCGGCCTGGTCGACGACAGCGACGTCGCCGAGGTCGACGGCCTGCTGGATCTGGTCGGGCTCCTCGACGTGGCCGACATCGACCGACCGGACCTCAAAGATCTGCCCTGGGAGCCCGTCGTGCCCATCCGCCTGCGCCACATGGCCCTGGAGGACGACGAGGACATGTTCTCGGTCATCAAGAAGGGCGACCTCCTGGTCCACCACCCCTACGAGAGCTTCGCCGCCAGCACCCAGCGCTTCATCGAGGAGGCGGCCGAGGACCCGAAGGTGCTCGCCATCAAGCTGACGCTCTACCGCACCAGCCGCGACAGCCCCATCGTACGGGCGCTCATCAAGGCGGCGGAGGCGGGCAAGCAGGTGGCCGCGCTCGTCGAGCTCAAGGCGCGCTTCGACGAGGAGAACAACATGGAGTGGGCCCAGCGGCTGGAGCGGACCGGCGCGCATGTGGCCTACGGCCTCGTCGGGCTCAAGACGCACGCCAAGACGACGCTCATCGTCCGCGAGGAGAACGGCCAGCTCCAGACCTACGCCCACCTCGGCACGGGCAACTACAACCCCTCGACGGCCCGCTTCTACACCGACTTCGGGCTCTTCACCTGCCGCGAGGAGATCGGCCAGGACCTCGTCGGGCTGTTCCACTTCCTGACGGGCTACGCCCCGGAGCAGGAGTACCAGACGCTGTCGGTCGCGCCGCGGGATCTCCGGCCCATGTTCGTCCGGCTCATCCGGCGCGAGGTGGAGCACGCGCGAGCCGGCAAGAAGGCCCGGATCATCGCCAAGATGAACGCGCTCGACGACGTCGGCATCATCCAGGAGCTCTACAAGGCCAGCCAGGCCGGCGTCCAGATCGACCTCATCGTGCGCGGCCACACGCGCATGCGGCCAGGCCTGCCCGGCATCTCCGAGAACGTCCGCATCGTCTCGATCATCGGCCGCTTCCTGGAGCACAGCCGGATCTACTACTTCCACAACGGCGGCGAGGGCGACGTCTACATCGGCTCGGCCGACTGGATGCGCCGCAACCTCGACGACCGCGTCGAGGTGGTGTTGCCCGTGGAGGACGAGACGGCCCGCCAGCGGCTCCTGCGCACGCTCAAGTTCGCGCTGGAGGACAACCGCCAGGCGTGGGACCTCGACGCCAGCGGCCGCTACACGCTCCGCTGGCCCGACACGAATCCCGTCCGCGCCTTCCACGACACGCTCATGAGCCGCGCCCGCCGCCGCACCCAGGAGGACGACGCGGCGTGGTCGTTTTAAGCTGGAGACGACGCGAAATGAGTGACGACCGTGGGCCTGTGCGCCGGATCGCCGGACACCTCAGGCAGGGGATGATTCTCGCGCTGGCGATCATCACCGCCAGTTGCGGCGATCCGCCCCCGCCGTCGCCGGAGCAGGTGGCGATCTTCGCGCAGGACGTCGACGTCGAGCTCGTCGTGCGGGCGGCGCCGAACGCGATGCGCTACGAGTCGCCGACCGTCGAGGCGCCCGCCGGGGCGACGGTGCGGCTCGTGATGGACAACACCGAGACGACGAGCCCGGCCATGGTCCACAACGTCGTCGTCGTCCGCTTCCAGCCGGACGTCCGGCGCATCGGCATGGCCGCGCGCGGCGACGACCTCCCGGACGACCCCGCCGTCCTCACCGCGACGCCGCTGGCGGTGCCGCGCACGCGGACGGCCGTCGTGTTCACGATGCCGCCGCCGGGGCGCTACCCGTTCTTCTGCAGCTACCCCGGCCACTGGCAGACCATGCAGGGCACGCTGGTCTCGACGCCGTAGCGACGGCGGTCTCCGCTACTGCAGGTCCACGATCCGGATGCGCCCCTGCTGCGGGCGCGGCGACGGCGCCAGCCCGAGGACGAGCATCCCCTCCAGGGCGTACGACGAGCTCACGTGCCGGTCGTAGCCGCCCTCCCGGATCGTCTGCGTCAGCGCGCTCTTGATGGTCCGCTCGACGCCCAGGTCGTCGGTGGAGGTGCCGTGGATGAGGCGGACCGTCGAGCGGCCGCGTCGGGCCGCCTCGACCACGAGCGCGGCGGCGAGATCGACGGCCTCGTCGACACGCACACCGTGGAGGTCGAGCGTCACCGACTGGCCGTCGTCGTCGAGGCGGGGATGGGGCATGTCCGAGATCGGGGGGCGGTTGCGAACGGACGCCGTTCCTGCGCGTTCCGGCCCGTCCCGCCCGGGAATCCCCGTTCCGATCGCCTGTCGTCCCCCATGCGCCTGACCTGGCCCGTCCTCAAGACCCTCCTCACCACGACCGTCCGCGAGGTGGCGGACGACGACGTGCCGTCGCTCGCGGCCGCCATCGCCTACTACACCGTGTTCTCGGTGCCGCCGCTGCTCGTGCTGCTCGTCGGGCTGGCGGGCGCCGTGTTCGGGCCGAACGTCGTCGCGGAGAAGCTGGCCGAGCAGGCCGGCGGCGCCATCGGGCCCGCCGGCGCGGACGCCGTGCGCTCCATGATCGAGAACGCGGGCACGACGGGCTCCGGTCTCGGCGCCAAGCTCGTGGGCGTCGTCGCGCTCCTCTTCGGGGCGACGGGCGCGTTCGGGCAGCTCCAGAAGGCGCTGAACCGGGCGTGGGAGCTCGACGCGGCGCCGGAGCGCGGCGCCATCCAGTCGATCGTGCTCAAGCGGGTCCTGTCGTTCGGGATGGTGCTGACGGTCGCGTTCCTGCTCCTCGTCTCGCTCGTCATCAGCACCGTGCTGTCGGCGCTCGGCTCGGCGGTGGCGACGGTCGCCGGCGAGGGGATCGTCGGCGTGGGCGTCCAGGTGATCAACGTGGTCGTGAGCCTGGGCGTGATCGCGGTCCTGTTCGCGGTCCTCTTCCGGACGCTGCCGGACGTCCACATTCCGTGGCGCGACGTGGCCGTGGGCGCGGGCGTCACGGCCGTCCTCTTCACGCTCGGCAAGACGCTCATCGCGCTCTACCTCGCGCGCGCCGACCCGGGCTCGGCGTTCGGCGCGGCGGGCTCGCTGGCGCTCCTGCTCGTCTGGATCTACTACTCGGCGCTGATCGTGCTCGTCGGCGCCGAGTTCACGCAGGCGTGGTCCGATCAGCTCGGCGTCGACGCCGCGAAGGCGACGCCGACGGTCGGCGGGGCGGACTCGGAGGTCCACCCCGTGGCGCTCCCGCGTGACCCGGCGCCCTACTGACCGGCTGGCGACCTACGCCGCCAGCGGCTCGGGGCGGATGGGGCGCTGGACTTCGGTGCTCTGAGCCGTGTACGCGATGTCGTGGAGCGTCGCCATGTCGTCGCGGTCGAGGCCGAGGACCTCGCGGGCGTCGTGGAGGCCGACGTGCTCGGCGGGCTCGATCATGCCGTCGGCGAGGACGACGTCGATGAGGTTGAGCATGAGCGCGCGGCGGATCTCGACGTCGGCGCCCTGGAAGGCGAGGAGGCAGCGCTCCAGCGGCGGCGGCTGGATGGCCAGCTGGAAGACGCGCTTGCGGGCCTCTGCGGAGAGACCGCCCAAGTCGAGCGATTCGAAGATGCGGTCGTCCTCGCTCTCGTCCATGTCACGGTCGGCGTCCGACATGGCGAACAGGGCGCCGTAGAACGAGAGGCGCTGCTCTTCAGAGAGAGGGGAGAGGTCGAGGGTGGGGGGGACGGGCATGTGCAGACGGGATGCTGGGGTCCGAAACTACCGCAACCCAACGCCCCCCAACGGCTCGGGAGGCTCCCCAACTACGCCGCCATCGGGACGGCCCGCACGACGGGGCGGGCGTCGGTGACGGCGTAGCGCGCGAAGAGGTCGCCGAGGTCGCGGCGGAGCCCGTCGGCGCAGGGCGCGAGCGGGCCCTCGCCGAAGCGGCCTTCGAGGGAGGCGCGGAAGCGGGGCCAGTCGGTCACCGAGACGCCCGGGCGGAGCTCGACCGGCGGCTGGCGGTCGCCGAGGCGGAGCTCGAACCAGCGCATCTTCAGGGTCGTCTCGTCGTCCCAGCCGAGCGGAGGCGTGGGCGCGCCGAGGTCGAGCCACAGGCGGACGCTCGGCTCGTGAGCGCGGACGGCCGCCGCCAGCCCGGGCACGAGGTGCGCGTGCCGTACGCGGAGCCCGCGCGTGGAC
>CAYPVZ010000225.1:0-5585 GCA_964414235.1 uncultured Rhodothermales bacterium
GTTCACCGCGACCCGCGGGCTGTTGAAGCACCGCTCGCGCCCGTGCTTCTCGGTCAGCCCGCGGGTCGCGGTGAACACGCCGCCCTTGCCGCCGCCGACGTCCTCGCCGTAGACGAGGACGCGCTCGTCGCGCGCCAGCTCCTCGTCGAGCGCGTGGTTGATGGCGTCGACCATGACGACGAGGTCGCCGGTCTCGCCGTCGACCTCGTACGGGCGGTCGTCGCGGCCCTCGTAATAGACGTGGTCCAGCGCCGTCGCCGGGTCCGGGTCTGGCTCGGCCCCGACGGCCTTGGCCGTCCGGTCCACCTCGGCGGCGACCTCGACGCGCATGGCCTCGACCTCGTCATCTGTCAGAATGCCGGCCTCGACGAGGCGGGCCGCTAGCTGGGGAATCGGGTCGCGAGCGAGATCGGCTTCGAGCGCCTCGGCCTCGCGGTACTTGCGGTGGTCGTCGGAGGACGAGTGCGGGAGCAGCCGGACGACGTCGGCGTGGAGCGCGACGGGGCCGTTCCCGGCCCGGATGTGCGCCATGGCCGCGCGCGCGGCGGCGGCGGCCTGGAAAAAGTCCGTGCCGTCGTAGCGGAGCCGCTTGAGGCCGGTGTAGCCACCGAGGAGCTGCCAGATGGACCCGCCGGCCGTCTGCTCCTCCACCGGGACCGAGATCGCGTACTTGTTGTCCTGGATGTGGAACAGGACCGGAAGCGCTTCCCGTGCCGCCCAATTGAGACCTTCGTGGAAGGCCCCCTGGCTCGTCGATCCCTCGCCGCCCGAGGTGTAGACGGCGCGCGTCCGCTCCTTGCCACCGTCCTCTCGCTTGACCGCCAGCGCGAAGCCCACCGCCGGCAGGTACTGCGCGGCGACCGACGACGAGGTGCTCATGATGTGGAGGTCGCGGTGCCCGAAGTGCTCGGGCATCTGGCGCCCCCCGCCGAATGGATCGGACGCCTTGCCGAAGTGGGCCCGCAGGACCTCGGTCGGTGTGACGCCGACCGTCAGCGCCGTGGCGAGGTCGCGGTAGTAGAAGCAGAACCAGTCCTCGCCGCCCTCGAATTCGCGGGCCACGGCCATCTGGCTGGCCTCGTGCCCGGCCGAGCCGATGTGAAAATAGCCCTTCCCCTGCTTGAGCAGAGTCAGCATCTTGTCGTCGAGCCGCCGCGAGAGCATCATCGTGCGGAGGACGCCCCGGAGTTCGTCCGGATCGAAGTCCTCCGGGCCGAGCGGCTCCACGTCGAGATCGCCCTCGACGCCCTCCATGCCGGCCCGGGTGGCCTTGTCCGGATCGGTCTCCTCGTCGAACGCGTGGTCGACCTGAGCGGTCACATCCGCCTCAGCGGACGTCGGTTCGAGTTCGGACACGTCGAGCGCCTCCTCGAAGGCCTCGACCGGGACGGACGGCGCCGCGGGACTGGCTGCCGCCCCGGGCACGACGAACTCCGACAGATCCATCGGCTCCGGCTGGAACGACTCGTCGGCGACGGGTGAATGCTCCGCGGCCTCATCGGCTGGATGCTCCGCGGCCTCATCGGCGACAGCGAGTTCGGCCTCTCCAGCCGGCGCATCGGGCTCCTCGGCCAAGTCTGGCTCCATCTCCGAGAAGGCCTCCGTGAACGGCTGCTCCTCCGATTCGTCGACGCCGTCCTGATCCTCCATCGACTCGACAGGCTCGGCCTGGGGGAGGCCCGCCGCTATCAACTCGTCGTCCTCGGCATCCGCCAGCGGGGCGAACTCGGAACGGGCGGGGGGGGCTGGCGGCGGTTCGGAAGCCGCGTCCGACTCTTCAAACGGCGCCTGTTCCAGGTCCGTAAGCAGGGAGTCGGGATCAAGTCCGAGGGGCTCCGGTGCGTCGTCGGTCGGCCTCATCTCCTCAGCCGGCCTGTCCTCGGCCGCCCCGGACGGCGCGAGGTCGGGCACCGTATCGGACGCCCATACCAGCGACGGGCCGTCGTCCGAGTCGATGCCCTGTACGAGGGCGTCGAGCGCATCATCGTCGACATCGCCCGTCCCGAACGCTTCTGCGGAAACGCCCGCCGAGGTCCCATCGCCGGCCTCGTCGTCGGGGAGAAGGAACCGCCGGATCGAGAACCGGCGCGAAGCGTCGTCGGGGCGGTCGGTCGGGCGGTCGTCGGAGGCCATAGGAGACGGAAGGGACGGATCGAAAGGGCCGGAAGGGCTTCGCGACGAGCGCTCGGCCCCGTGGGCCGAAAGATACGCGGGGGGGCCTGCGAGGCTCCCCGCTCCTGGTCTGCACCGTCGGGGGCGGACCAGGAGCGGAGTCTCCACCCACTTTCATTGGGGTTGCCATCGGAGTCGACACGTCCCGTACTTTGCCTCGTTGCTGTCCCCCCGTGCTATGCAGGTTTTCCGCTTCGCCGCGCTGGCGGTGCTCGTCGCTGCTCCGGTGCGGGCCCAGGAGGCCCGTCTGAGCACGACGGCCCCTCGCGTTCTCTTCACCGCCGCAGACTCCGTGAAGTCCGAGGACGGCGGACGCATCCGGATCGTCACGACGCTGACGTATGACCCCGTCTCTGGCGAGTATGTCCATGAGATGATCGCCGGGGACGGCCGAGTGCTTGCCCGACGCATCCAGCATGCGTCCGTCGCCGCACCGACGCCGACCGAGGCCGCGGTCGGCGAACGTCTCATCGCGACGAACGCGGAGATCGCGCCGCTCATCGCCAGCGCCGACGGACGGGTACTGATTCAAGGCGGCTTCCCGCTCGTCCGTGAGGCCGGCCACCCGTGCGGCCCGGGCGGCCGCTGTGCGACGTACGACGTCTTCGAAGTGACGGACACGGGCCGTCGGCGCCTCCGCTACGTCATCGTCGACTTCCGCGCCGCCCGCGTCCTCGACGCCGATGCAGACCCGGACGCCGACTCGAACCTCGCCAATCCGGCTGCGCGTCGCCAGTCCCGCCACTAGCCATGCGCTGCCTCCCCCTCGCCCTGCTGGCGACGTTCGCCCTTACTGCTTCGGCGCAAGTCCGCGTGACGGACGCGACGTGCCGCACGAACGGCTCGTACGAGAACGGCCAGGCCCCGGAGACCGAACCCAACGGGCACGTCGCTTGGCCAGCCGACGACCCTGTCTGGGAGTTCGATTTCTACCGCCCGGCCAACCGGACCACGCTCAACAGCGGCGGCCTCGAACTCCGCGACGTGTTCTACCGAGGGCACCAGGTCTTCGCCCGGGCCTCGGTCCCCGTCCTCAACGTCGAGTACGACGAGGGCGGCTGCGGCTGCTTCCGCGACTGGCAGCACGAGGAAGCCCCGATCGAGGTCGGAGACGCCACACTCATCGCTAGCTGCGGCGCCGTCACCGACGTCGACGACTACACGACATCGCAGTCGGGCATCGCCCTCACCAGTGCGGGCACGGTGCAGACGGCGTGCGAGGCGAATGGCCCCTCGAACCCGAACCCCGGCGGCGACGTGGGCGACTTCCGCGGCGTCGTGATCGAAGACTACGGGACCGAGCTCGTCCTGACCTCGCACATGCGGGCTAGCTGGTACCGGTACCGCATGAAGTGGCATCTCTACGACGACGGCCGGATCTGGCCCGAGTTCTCGTTCGCCGCCGCCGACGCCATCTGCACCGAGACCGCGCACCGCCACCATGCCTACTGGCGGTTCGACTTCGACCTCGAAGAGACGCCCTCCGACGACGTCGTCCGCGAGATCGTCGGCAGCAACTCGCAGGTCGTGACGACCGAGGTCTCCCGCGTCCTTGGCGGGACGACTGACAAGACCACCTGGTCCATCACGGATGGCGCCACGGGCTTCGGCTACACCATCGAGCCGGGCGAGGCCGACCGCCGCCTGCCGGTCGACGCGTACTCCAAGACCGACGCGCTCATCCTGCGCTACAAGGTCGACGAGTACGACGACGGACTCACGATCCGGACTGGGTGTGCCTTCGCCTTTGAGCCGTTCGTCAATGGCGAAGTGATTCAGGGCGAAGACACCGTCTTCTGGTACCGATCGGGCGCACTCCACACCGGCGGCGCTCCGTTCGAGTGCGACATCGCCGGGCCGATGCTCCGGCCGTTCGGCCTCAACACGGCGACGGAGGTGGATCCCGGCGGCATCGTCTTCGAGCCGGCCCGCCCGAATCCGTTCTCGGCTACGACCACGCTCCGCTTCCGGGTCGTCCGCAGCCAGCCTGTCACCGCCGAGCTCTACGACACCGCTGGCCGCCGGGTCGCCGTACTCCTCGACGGCGCGGTCGCGGGCGGATCCTGGCAGACGGTCGAGATCGACGGGACAACGCTGCCGGCGGGGACCTACGTCGTCCGGGTGCACGGCGAGAGCGCCCGGGGCACCACCCGCGTCGTGCTGGTCCGCTGATGCGGGCGGACCTCGCAGTCGTGGGCGGCGGGCTCGTGGGGCTGGCCGTCGCCCGCGCCGCCGTGGCCACCCGACCCGACCTGCGCGTCGTCGTGCTCGAAAAGGAGGACGACGTCGCGCGGCACCAGAGCGGTCGCAACTCGGGCGTCCTCCACGCTGGCGTCTACTACCGTCCGGGCAGCCAAAAGGCTGACCTCTGCCGGCGCGGCAATGCCGCCATGGAGGACTTCTGCGAGAAGGAAGAACTCCCCTGGCGCCGCTGCGGCAAGACCATCGTGGCCGTCACCGACGACGAGCGCCCCCAGCTGGCGGCGCTCGCGGAGCGGGCTCGCGCGAACGGCGTCGAAGTCGAGGCGCTGGATGCCGAGGGCGTCCGGCGACACGAGCCGCACGTGCGCGCCGCCGCTGGCCTCTGGGTGCCGGCAACCGGCGTGGCCGACTTCGGCGCCGTGGCGCGGCGGCTGGCAGAGCGGCTCCGTTCGTCAGGCGTCGACCTCCGAACGGGCGCGGCGGTGACGGGCGGGCGCGAGACGTCGGACGGCGTGGTCGTCGAGACGACGGCCGGAGCGGTGGAGGCGCGCGCGCTCGTGACGTGCGCCGGGCTCTGGGCCGACCGCGTCACGCGGCTCTTCGGCGCTACGCCGTCGGTCCAGCTCGTCCCGTTCCGTGGCGAGTATGCCGCCGTGCGCGGCCCCTCGGCGGCCCTCGTGCGCGGGCTGATCTATCCCGTCCCCGACCCGGCCTTTCCGTTTCTCGGCGTCCACCTCACGCGGCGCGTGGATGGAACGGTCGATGCCGGACCGAGCGCGGCGCTGGCGTTCGCGCGCGACGGCTACCGGCTCCGCGACGTCCGCACCCGCGACCTCGGCGAAACGCTCGCCTCGGGCGCCTTCCGCCGGCTCGCGCGCCGCCACCTGGCGACAGGCCTCGGCGAGTTGGGGCGATCTCTGAGTCTCCGCGCCTTCTGGAGCGCCGCGCGACGCCTCGTCCCCGACCTCCAGCTGGAAGACCTGGAACGCGCGCCATCCGGCATCCGCGCGCAGGCGCTCCACCCGGACGGCACGCTGGCGGACGACTTCGTGATCGAAGAAACGGCGCGCGCCATCCACGTCGTCAATGCGCCGAGCCCGGCGGCGACGGCGTCGCTGGCGATCGGCGAGGTCGTGGCCGAGAAGGCACTCGCGCGGCTCTAGGCCCCGTCACGTAAGTCCTCGCTTGATCCAGTCGAGCGTCGCGGCCAC
>CAYPVZ010000226.1:0-5549 GCA_964414235.1 uncultured Rhodothermales bacterium
CGAGCGTGGCCGAGACGACGAGCTGCGTGTCGAGGTCGTCGGGGTCGGAGCCGTCGCAGCCGCTGGCGACGGCCGCCAGCAGGGCGAGGGCGAGAAGCGAGAGGCGGCGCATCGGCATCAGAAGTCCAGCGAGAGCGAGACGTTGGGGAGCACCGGGAGCTGGCGGACCGCCGTGACCTCGACGGGGTTCTCGTCGAAGTCGTAGACGTAAAACCAGAGGTTGCGCCGGTTGTAGACGTTGATGAGCTGGAGCTGGAGCTCGTAGACGGCCCACGGCCACACGCCGCGCTTGGTGACGCCGACGTCGACGCGGTGGTAGGGCGCCAGGCGGGCCGTGTTGAGGCCGGGCACGTAGAGGCCGTTCAGCGACGGGTCCTCGAACGGGAGCCCGTCGACCTGGTAGCGGCCGGTCGGCAGCGAGTAGGCCTGCCCCGTCGCGTAGGCGCCGGACGCCGTGGCCTCCCAGCCGCGCCCCAGCCGGTACTGGGCGACGACGGTGAGGTCGTGGAGCCGGTCGTACTTCGGCGGGAAGTAGTCGCGGAACTGCTGGAGGCCCGGGTAGCGGCGGCGCGTGACGCCGGCCGTGTAGCTGACGAGGCCCGTCAGCCGGCCGACGCCCTTCTCCAGCAGGACCTCGGCGCCGTAGGCGTAGCCCTCGCCGAACCGGTAGAGCTCGGCGTAGTCGAGCCCGGCGACGTCCTGGTTGTAGGGGTCGATGTCGAAGAGGTCGCGCAGCGTCCGGCCGTAGACCTCGACGTCGAGCCGGTAGGCCTCCGAGAGGTTCGTCTTGACGCCGAGCACCAGCTGCTCGCTCGCCTGCGGCGGCACGCCGACGCCGGTCGTGACCCACGTGTCGAAGCCGGTGAAGGCCTCGTTCGAGATGAGCGAGAGGAACTGGTGGTACCGCCCGGCCGCGGCCTGCACCACGACGTCGTCGCCGAACGTCCGCTCCACCTGGAGCTGCGGCGAGAGCCGGAGGTAGGCCGAGGGCACCGGGTCGTCGACGTCGAGGAGGTCGTCGGTCAGGCTCCGGAAGTACTCGGCGCGGAGGCCGCCCGTCACGATCCAGTCGCCCTGGCGGAGCTTGCCCTGCACGTAGCCCGAGGCGTAGCGCGACGGGTTGTCGTAGCGCGTCTGCGTGTTCGAGTTGAACGAGCTGGAGAGGCCCAGCCCGAGCGTGCCGCCCCAGACGCCGGTCCGTAGCTCGACGGTCTGGTTCGGGAGCCACTCCACGTCGAGGCGGCCCGAGTAGTCGGTGAGCGTGTTGGGCCGCTCGAACGACGTCTCGGCGATGGAGCCGACGGGGTAGCTGAAGTAGCGGCTGGCGGTGACGCGGGCCTGGGCGAAGGCCGTGCCCGAGAGGATCCGGTTGTAGGCGAGCGAGGCCGTCCGGTTGCCGTAGTCGAGGTCGAACTGGGCGTCCTCGCCGAAGGGCACCACGACCTTGTCGCGGCCGGCGTAGGTCGCCACGCTCACGCGGTCGTTGGGCGTCAGGTCGACGCCGACCTTGGCGTTGAGGTCGTAGAAGTAGAAGCTCTCCGGGATGCCGTCCTGGTCCAGGTTGGCGCGGAGCGCGGCGAGCAGCGGCTCCAGCGTGCTCCGCCGGGCGTTGACCGAGTACGACCCGTTCAGGCCGGGCAGCGGCCCCTCCACGCCCACGCGGCTCGCCAGCAGGCCGACGCTCAGCGAGCCCGCCGTCCCGTTCCGGTTGCCGTCGCGGTTGTACACGTCGACGACCGAGCCCAGCCGGCCGCCGTAGGTGCTCGGGTAGGCGCCCTTGTAGAGCCGGACGTCCTTGATGGCCTCCGTGTTGAACGTCGAGAAGAAGCCGAAGAAGTGGGTCGGGTTGTAGACCGTGGTGCCGTCGAGCAGGATCAGCGTCTGGTCCGGCGAGCCGCCGCGGATGTAGAGGGCGGACGAGAAGTCGGACGAGGCCTTGACGCCGGGCAGCAACTGGATCGAGCGGAAGAGGTCGGGCTCGAAGACCGTCGGGAGCGCCTCGACAAGCGCGATGGAGACCGTCTGCGTGCCCGGCGCGCGCTCCTCCTCGATGGGCTCCTCCGCCTCGACGACGACCTCGCCGGTCGTCACGCCCTCGGGCTGGAGCTCGACGTCGAGCCGCGTCGCCTCGCCGGCCACCAGCGTCACGCTCCGCCGGACGGACGGGTAGCCGACGTAGCTGACGACGACCGAGGCGTCGCCGGGCGCGAGGTCGCCGAGGGTGTAGAAGCCCTGGACGTTCGTCGCCGTCCCGCGCGAGGTGCCCTCGACGCGGATCGTTGCGCCGATGAGCGTCTCGCCGGAGGCGGCGTCGCGGACGAACCCGTTGAGGGCGGCGGTCTGGGCCGACGCGCTGGCGGCGGCCGCCAGCAGGACGAGGGCGAGCAGGCAGAAGCGCATCGAGGCGGTCCGGGGGACGTGGGGCGCAGGGTACCCGTCCGGGCATGGGCAACCCGTGGGGAACCGTCGAAATGCCCGGCGACACCCCGTCGCCGCGCGCCGCTCCAACGCTGCCGGGCCGCTCCGGGTTACGGCGCAGTCGCGCCGCCGCGCAGCCTGTCGATCCAGGGAAGCGCGTCGATACAGAACGTCGAGGTGTCGGCGACGAGGTGGGCCGGATCCGGGCCGGCGGGGTAGCGCGAGGTCGCGCTGCCGAGGTTCCACTTCAGCAGCAGCTTCCCGTCCTCGACGGCCCAGGTGTGGACGTCCTCGACGAGCAGCGAGTCTGGCCCGTCGTAGCTCCAGGCCATGTGGCCGTCGGCGTCGAGGCGGACGTAGGCCGTCGCGACCTGGGGCGAGAGGCAGGTCTCGCGCCACGTCGTTCCGACGAGGTCGGCGCGCGAGAGGCGGAGGGCCTGGGATCCGCTACAGCCGGTGGCGGCCAGGAGAAGGGCGAGCAGGGCGGGGCGCATGGGGCGAAGCTACGAGTCGAGTCGTAGACACGCCGGGGCGCCGGGGGTTGCTCGCGACTGGGGCCGCGCGTCGCCAGCGGGGGGCTAGTTCCAGGGGAGCTCCACGACGACGTCCTCGTGGAGCGCGGCGCGGACGTAGCCGAGCAGCGCGCTGCGGCTCGGGCTCGGCCGGGCCACCCGGTCCGTGTCCGTCTTCATGCGGACGCGGCAGACCGGCAGGCCCGGGATCACCACCACCCCGTCGACGAGCGCGCGGCCTCCGATGTCCTCCGTCGTGGTGATGCGGACGAACTCGGAGGTCGGGTCGGTAAACCCGAAGCCGGCGAAGTCGGAGGGGAGATGCGGGAGGGCCATCGGGGAGGAGGTGAGCCGTCCGTCCCGTATCGGCGGATCTCCGGGCCCGTTAAGACGGCGGAGCGAGAAGTCTCGGCGGGCGCCAGGTCTCGGGAAGGGCGCGGGCGCGGAGCCAGCGAACCACGCCGGGGCCCCGCGACAGGCCTCTACGCCTCGGGCACGAATCGCGCGCGGAGCCAGCCGTCGGCGACGGCGGCCTCGGCCAGCTGGTAGTAGGCGAGGAAGGCCGGCAGCGTCACGTTCCGCCGCTGGTTGCCGATCTGGACCACGAGGTCGTCCCCGAACTGCTCGGCCTCGACGTCGCCCGGCGCCGCGCCGGGCACGCTCAGCGCGACCGTGTAGACGTCGCCGTCGGTCTCGACCTTGTAGGAGGGCTCCGAGTGGTAGACACCGGCCGGGTCGCGGTCGGCGTAGAGGCCCTCGGCGATCTGGGCCAGCAACTCCAGCCCGAACACCTCCTGGCCGAGGTGGGGCACGGTCAGGACGGGCAGCGGCGCGAACGACTGGCGGATCTCGTCGAGGTAGCCGGCCTGCGCTTCGACGTAGCGTGCCATCACGCCGCCGGCCTCGTCCTCAGGGATCACGCGGTTCACGACGGCCGCGTCGACGCCGTAGCCGTAGAGCTGGAGGTAGGTGTAGGCGCGGCGCGCCTCCTGGATCACCATCCGCTCCGGGTTCATCACCAGGCGGGCGGACGTAACCTCGGGGTTCTGCAAGACCTCCTGGACCTCGCCGAGCGTCCCGAACAGCCGGTCGAGCTCCTCGTAGCCCTTGTCGAGCGGCACGCCGGTCGTCTTGCGGACGGCGAAGCCGACGGTCTTGATGGCCGTCTTCTGCAGCGGAAACGCCTTCTGGAGCCACCACTGAGTCACCTGCGGCAGCGTGAGCAGCGTCAGTGTCTCGCCCGTCGGCGCGGCGTCGAGCACGATCACGTCGTAGGTGCCGGAGTGGTAGAACTCGTCGAGCCAGAGCAGCGCCGAGCCCTCGCTCATGCCGGGCAGCGCCGCCAGCTCCTCGGCCGCGATGGCGTCGGCACCCTGGAAGCGGAGGACGGAGCGGACCAACTCGCGCATGTTGCCCCAGTACTTCCGCATGGAGTAGTACAGGTCGACCTCCATCGCGTCCAGATTCGGGGCGATCTCTCGGGGCTCGGGGCCGAGCGGCTGGTCGACGGCGTCGGCGAGCGAGTGGGCGGGGTCGGTCGAGAGGACGAGCGTGCGGCGGCCGGACGTGGCGCAGGCCAGCGCCGTCGCCGCCGCGCACGTCGTCTTTCCGACGCCGCCCTTGCCGGTGAAGAGGAGGACGCGGGGCATTCGTTCGGTGGGGGAGAGGGGCGGAGAAGCGCGACGGCCCCCGCCGTTCCCATTGCGTCCCCGATTTGCCCACCGCCTCCGCCTTGAGGACGCCCGAGTTGGTCGGCCGCCCCGGACGCCGACGTCGGTTGGCGCCCGGGCGGCCTGACCCGGCTAGCGGACGACCGTGACGATCTGGCTCGACGTGCGCCCGTCGGCGTCGAGGCGCGCGACGTAGACGCCGGCGGGCAGTCGCGCCGCGTCAAGCGTCGCCGTGTGCTCGCCGCCGCCATGAGGTCCCTGGGCGAGGAGCGCTACCTCCCGCCCGAGCGCGTCGTAAACGGCGAGGCGCACGACGCCGGGCTGGTCGAGGTGGTCGCCGTCTCCGCCATCGGGCTCGGCTGCGGGGGGCCAGGGTGATTCCTGGGGTTGGCTCGTCCTCGGTGGCCACGCCCTGGCGCGTCGGCCAGACGACCAAGAAGCGAGTCCCCAACCTGCCCCGAAGGGGCTCGGACAAACGCGCCGGTCGCCCGGACAGACCCTTCACTTCGCCTCGATAGGCGATTCCCGGCTCAGAGCGTGGATTCCAGCGTCCGTCCTCAGCATCCGCCGTGCCCGGAGCCTCCAGGATCCAGAGGGGCGTGGGAGACCGGGCGGCGCTCGATTTCGTGGCTACGGCAGGCCGTCTCCGCTCCGCTCGCGAGCCCGACGCAGGATCTCCTCGGCCGTCATCCCGCCCCGGTTGTTCGGGTTCGTCACCGTCGGGTCGGGCGCCGGCAGCTTGGAGGGCTGGCGGGGGACGACGACGGGCTCGCCGGACGTCCCGCCACGAGGGGCGGGGGCCGGCTGTGGCGTTCGAGGGGTCGGCTGCGGCGTTCGGGGCGTCGGTTCGATGCGGCCGCGGTCGTCGGTGCGCTGGCCGTCCTCGCCCCAGCCGATTCGGCGCCGGTCGGTCGGCGCCGGGCGGAGGTCGGGGCGGTCCTCCATGGGG
>CAYPVZ010000227.1:0-5536 GCA_964414235.1 uncultured Rhodothermales bacterium
TCGAGGGCGCCGGCCAGTGTGTCGTAGCGGACCGTCGCGCGGGGTACCGCCTCGGCCGCCGCTGTGCCGTCCTCGGCGATTTCGACCAGCCACGCGCCGTGCGGGCCGGGCTCGCCGGGGTCGAGTGGCTGCGGCTTGCCAGGGTAGAGCACGAGCCGCCCGTCCTTCCGCTCGACGCGCGGACCGTGGATGTGGCCGAGCAGCCACGCGGCGGCGCCGGTCGCCCCGAGCGCGTCCAGGGAGACCGGGACGTACGGGCTGGCGGGCGCGTCCAGGTCGGCGTGGAGGACGCCGACGACGGGGACGCCGTCGGGCGCCGGGAAGTCGGGGAGGGGGGAGGTGTGGACGTGCGGCCCGGCGAACGACCAGCCGACGACCCGGACGACCTCGCGCCCGCCTTTCTCGATGGACGCCGCTTCCCACGTCTGCCCGCGGCCCAGGACGCGGACGAGCGGCGAGCCGACCGCGTCGGCGACGGAGCCGAGCACGTCGTGATCGTGGTTGCCGGCGACGGCGAAGACGGCGATGCCGGCGTCCGCCAGCCGGTGAAGCGTCCGCTCCAGGATGCCGAACGCCTCGAAGTACTTGTTCGACGCGTCCGCCACGTCGCCCGTCAGGATCACCGCGTCGACGCGGCGCTCGATGGCCTGGTCGACGAGCGACCGGACGACCGCCTGGACGGTCAGGGCCGGGTCGCCGGGCGGGACCCGTGACGGGTATCGCCCGAGGTGGAGGTCTCCACTGACGAGGAGTCGGGCGCGGGGGGCGGGCATGGCATCGGGAAGCGCTGGAATGTAGGCCGTCGTGAGCCCTCGGGGAGCCCGCGTCACACCCGCTCGGGGGCGTCGTCGGGAGGGTCTCGGCGCCGACGGGTGGGCACGGGAGCCGGTTGTGCCATCGTAGATGGTACAGTATCATAAGCGGACGCCTCCCACCCCAAGCTACCCGATGCGCCTGCGCCTGCTTTCGTTCGCCGTCCTCGCCGGATTCGCCGTTTCCGGCCCCACCGCGGCCCAGACCGTCCCGCCGGCCTCGGCCGATTCTCTCGCGGCTCTTCGCAGCTGGTACGCCGCCGACGTCGCCGCTGCGGAGGCGCTGTACGGAGAGGGCGCCAGCGCCGAGAGCGCCGAGCGGTACGCCGAGGCGTTCCGGCATCTGGGGGAGCCGTCGAGCACGGACCTGTACAACGCCGCGTGCGCGGCCGCACTGGCGGGGGACGTCGGCCGGTCCTTCGGCTTCCTGCACCGGGCCATCGAGGCCGGGTGGGAGGACGAGGCCTGGATGGGCGAAGACCCCGACCTCGACACGCTCCGCGCCTACCCCGGCCTGTGGACGGAGGTCGAGGGTGCCGTCGGCCGCTCGATGCAGCGCCGGTACGGAGAGGCCTACGATCCCGCCCTCGTGGCCGAGCTGGCGGTCCTCCGGGAGCGCGACCAGGGCATCCGCGCCGAGTGGACGGCGATCCAGGAGCGGTATGGCTTTCCGATCCCCGATTCCATCGAGGTTCCGTTCAAAGAACGCTGGCGGCAGGTCGACGCGGAGGTGCTGGCCGAGGTCGAGGCGCTCGTCGCCGAGCACGGGTGGCTCGGGAAGAGCAGGGTCGGTCAGCAGGGGGCACAGACGGCCTTCCTCGTCATCCAGCACGCCCCGCTGGAGGTCCAGGAGCGCTACCTCCCCACCCTGGCGCAGGCCGTCGCCGAGGGCGAGTCGGAGCCCTGGCACCTCGCCTTCCTGACCGACCGGGTTCGGATGCGGCGGGGAGAGCCCCAGGTCTATGGCACCCAGATGCGGCTCGACGAAGCGACGGGCGTGCTGACGTTCTTCCCCATCGAGGACGAAGCGAACGTCGATGCGCGGCGCGCGGCGGTCGGGCTCGGGACGCTCTCCGAGTACGCTCGGCAGAGCGGATTCACCTACGAGCCGCCCGAGTCCGACTGACGGCCGCCTGTGGGGGGCTGAGGGGCGCCCGCCGCCGGAACGGAGCCCTGGCGCATTCGGCATCGTTCAGTCCGTGCTCCCCCTGCTCTCGTCGTGACTGGAATCTTCGGCGGCTCGTTCAACCCCCCGCACGTCGGGCATCTCGCGCTGGCGGAGGCCTGCGCCGAGGCGGCCGGGCTCGACCGCGTGCTCTGGATCCCCGCCGCGACACCGCCCCACAAGCAGGGCGACCCGACCCTCGCGCCCGCCGCCGCCCGGCTGGCGATGGTCCGCGCCGCCATCGCCGGCAACGACCGCTTCGAGGCGTCCGACGTCGAGATCGCGCGGGGCGACGTGAGCTACACCGTCGACACGCTCCGCGTGCTCCACCAGTCGGGCGACGAGCTGGCGTTGATCCTCGGCGGCGACAGCCTGCGCGGCTTCCCAGCGTGGCGCGAGCCCGAGGCCATCGCCGCGCTGGCGCGGCTCGTCGTCTACCGGCGGCCCGGCGACGGCGTGGACCTCGGTGCGCTACCGGGGTGGCTGGCGGGGCGTGTTACCGTCGTGATTGGTCCGTTATTGGAACTCTCCAGCACCGAGCTCCGCGCCCGACGGGCGGCGGGGCAGACGATCCGCTACCTCGTTCCCGATGCCGTCCGTGAGATCGTCGAGGCGGAGGGGCTGTATCTCGGGACCGGCGGGCGGGAGGGGGCGTAGGTTGCCGCCCCCCACTCTGTACCCGTGCCCACGCTCGAAGACAAGGCCGCCGGCCTCCTGATCGTCCGCCTCGGCAACAACCTGCCGCCCGCCGTCACCGCTGCCGAGGCCGAGGCCGACGTGGCCGCGCTCCTCGACCGCTACCCCATCGGCGGGATCATCCTGTTCAACGGCCGCTGGCCCGAGACGCGCGACGTGCTCGCCCGCCTCCAGGCCAAGTCCGAGCGCGGCCTGATCGTGACGACCGACATGGAGCGCGGCTTCGGCCAGCAGGTGATCGGCGGAACGGTCTACCCGCACGCCGAGGCCTTCGGCGCCGTCGCCGACGCCGACGCGGTCCGCCAGTTCGCGCGGCAGGCGAGCGAAGAAGCCCTCGCCTGCGGCGTCCACGTCACCTACTCGCCCGTCGCCGACGTCGACCGGAACCCGGACAACCCGATCATCGGCGCCCGCGCCTTCTCGTCCGACGCGGAGCGCGCGGCCGAGCTGACGAAGGCGTTCGTGGAGGGCGTCCACGAGGCCGGCCAGTTCGCGACGGCCAAGCACTTCCCCGGCCACGGCAACACCGTCGGCGACTCGCACGCCGAGGTCCCGACGGTCGACGACGACTGGGCGACCCTGGAGTCGACCGACCTCGTCCCGTTCCGCGCGGCCATCGAGGCGGGGGTGGACCTCGTCATGACGGCGCACGTCGTCTACACGGCGCTCGACGCCACGCTGCCCGCGACGCGCTCGTCCGCCATTCTCCGCACGCTCCTCCGCGACGAGCTCGGCTTCCAGGGCGTCGTCGTGACCGACAGCCTTCAGATGGCCGGCGCCAAGGTCGAGGGCAAGACGGAGGGCGAGGTCGCCGCCGAACTGCTCGAAGCGGGCGTCGACCTGTTCGTGGACGCCGTCGACCCCGTCGCGGTCATCGAGGGGCTGGCGGCGGCCGTCCGTGAGGGCCGGCTCGACGAGGGCCTGATCGACGCTGCGCTCGCGCGTGTCGAGGCGCTTCGCCAGCGGCTCCGCGACCGCTTCGGCGCCGACGTGTTTTCGACGCCGCCGTACCCGGCCGAGACGGTCTTCGCCGACGACCACCGCGCGCTGGCGGACCGCGTCGCGCGCGAGGCCATCGAAGAGGTCCGCGGCCCGCTGCCCGACCTGGGCGACGGCACGGGCGCGCTCGTCATCCTGATGAAGCCGGCGCCGCGCCCCAACGAGCCCGAGACGATGCCGATGGGCGAGGCCGTCGCGCGCCTCCTGCCCGGCGCCATCTACCGCGAGCTGGAGCCGACGCACGAGGACCAGGACGAGCCGTTCGACGAGATCCGCGTGCTGGCCAAGGAGGCCACGCACGTCGTGCTGGCGACCGTCGCGCGGCCGGCGGCGTGGAGCACCTTCGGCCTCGACGCCCGCGAGCGCCGCTTCGCCACGCGCCTCATGGAGGCCCACCCGACGACGCTCGTCGTGCTCGGCGACAAGCGCGGCCTGCGGGGCTACGACGCCTGCCAGTCGGCGATCGTCGCGTATTCGGACGTGGCGCCGACGCAGGTCGCCGTCGTGGAGCGGCTGGCCGGGACGGCGTGAGGGAAGCGGGACACGGCGAGGGGCGTACACGCGGCCCCTCGCCCTCGTCCCCGTGAACCTTCCGACGGAGCGGCTCGTTCTGGCCTTCGGGTGCGCGATCGCAGCCGTCGCCTACCTCTACTGGACCGCCGAGGCGGTCCGGCACGGGGTGGGGTGGAGCTCGGTCGCGTCGCTCCGGGCCGGCGTCGTCCTCGTCGGCACCCTTCTCCTCGCCCTCGTCCTCCGCGCGGCGGCCCGCGCCAACCGCCCCCCCGACCCATGACCTCCGGAACCAACTACCGCTGGGTGACGGCCCTCATCGCCGCGCTCGTGGGTGGCCTCCTCGCCGCCGTCATCACGCCCCGCTTTTCCGAGGAGGAGTCGGTGAGCTGGCTCGTCGTCGGGGTCGTGGCCGTCGTGGCCGGGCTGGCGGTGCTCCTCGCCACGCGCGAGAAGGTCGACGAGGGCACGCACGTCCGCGACGACGCGCTGCCGCCGTCCTGAGATCGGTATCTTCCGGAAGCCCTTCCAGACCCATCGATCCATGACCGACCCGACGCCCGACGCCCCCGTTTCTGCCTACGAGAAGGCCCCCGCCGACGGCGGCGAGGTCGACCCGCGCTGCGTCCCGCAGAACCTCGACGGCCCGCCGCCCATCGGCGACCAGATCGTCCCGCCGGAGTACGACGCCGAGAGCCAGCAGAGCTGGCAGTTCCTCTTCGACCGCCAGATGAGCCTGCTGCCGGGCCGCGCGGGCGAGGCCTACCTCGAAGGCGTCGAGACGCTCGGCATGACCGGCCGCGAGATCCCGCACCTCCGCGACCTCAGCCGCCGCATGGAGGCCGCCGCCGGCTGGCGGATCGCGCGCATCCCGGGCCTGCTCCACGAGCGCGACTTCTTCGGCCTCCTCGCCGACCGCGTCTTCCCGTCGACGGACTACATCCGCCGGAAGGACGAGCTCGACTACACGCCGGCGCCAGACTGCTTCCACGACATGTTCGGCCACATGCCGATGCTGACGGAGCCGGCCTTCGCCGACTTCTACCACCTCTTCGGCCTGTCCGCGCTCCACGCCGAGGGCGTCGACCGCCAGTCGCTGGAGCGGCTCCACTGGTTCACGGTCGAGTTCGGTCTGGTCCGCCAGGACGAGGGCGAGCGCATCTTCGGCGCCGGCATCCTGTCGTCGAAGGACGAGGTCCAGCACGCGCTCTCGGACCAGGTCGAGAAGGTGCCGTTCTCGGTCGACGCCGTCATCGGGCAGGACTACGACGTGTGGCACCTACAGCCCAATCTTTTCGTTCTCGACTCGTTCGAGCAGTTGGAGACCGACTTCCGCGCGTGGGCCGACCGCCGC
>CAYPVZ010000228.1:0-5532 GCA_964414235.1 uncultured Rhodothermales bacterium
CTGGCGGACGCGCCCGGCGACGGCATTCGCCAGTCGGACGCTCGGCCGCCGGCTCGGGGCGAGGAAGACGACACCGGTCTCGTCCTCGACCTGGAGCAGCGCACCGATGCCCTGCCGCGCGAGATACGCGCCGTAGTCCATCTGCGCTGGATTGCGGCGGCGCGGCCTCGGCTCCAGCGTTCCCGTCAGCCGAACGCGGTCGCCGACGCGCAGGACCGGGTAAACGGCGCGGCCTTCGCCATCGAGCAGGGCCACCTGGACACGCCCGCTCAGCGGCCCATGCACCTCACCGCGCGCGGCCGAGTCGACGTCGGCGAGGAAGCGGAGGGCCCAGGTTTTTTCAGGTGTGTCGGCGACGGTGGCCCAGAGTGTGATCGGCGTGCGGTCGTCGAGGCTGTCGGCGCGGGCGGCGGCCGTGGCGAGGCGCGAGACGTCGTCCGGTGGGGCGACCATCCAGGCCGCCTCGCGGCTGGCGCCGAGCGCGACCGCCAGCGCGGCCACGGCCAGCATGGACACGAGGGGGCGGAGGGTGACCATCCGCCGCCGCGTCGCCATCGCGTAGCCCGCCGCGAGGATGGCGACGGTCGCTCCGCTGGCGGCCCAGGCGAGCAGGGAGATTTCCGGCAGCGACGCCGCCAGCCCGATGCCGGCCGCGACGGCGAGCGCGACCGCCAGCGCGGGCCGTGTCGAGAGACGGAGAGGTGGGGGAGGAGGCGAGAGCGGCATCGGCGCGGAGGCAAACCAATGACATAGACCCAGAACCGACGCGGATCTAACCTCTCCGCTTCGCCCCCTCTTGATCGGATCGCCCGCAACCGTGCCGCCAGCCCGGGTATCTTCGTCGGCCCTCGCTCTCTGATCTACCGTGTCGTCTCAGCCGCCCCGCCCGAGCAAGCGCCGCCAAGTGCGCGAGCGCGTTCTCCAGGCGCTCTACGCCTACGAGGCCAGCGGCGACTCCGTCGACCACGTCCTGGCGACGCTCATCCGCCCCGCCTTCGAGGACGACCGGACCTACCTCCGTTTTGCCGAGCGCCTCTTCCTCAAGAGCGCCGACGCGCGGACCGAGGCCGACGTCCTGGTCGACCGCCATGTCGAGAACTGGGACCTTTCGCGGCTCGCCCGCACGGACCGTTATGTTCTGTGGATCGCGATTGCGGAGCTCCTCTATTTTGAGGACATTCCGCCCAAGGTGACGCTCAACGAAGCCGTGGAAGTCGCGCGCGCGTTCGGGACCGACAAGAGCGCGTCGTTCGTCAACGGCGTGCTGGACGCGGTTTTGCGCGAGCTGCGGGAGACGGACCGGCTCAAGAAGTCCGGGCGCGGGCTCGTCGACACGAGCGCCAAGGGCGGGGCCTAGAGCGGTGGCGCTCTATGCCATCGGGGACATTCACGGCTGCGCGCGGACGCTCGACGCGCTCCTCGACCGGCTGGCGGACGATGCCGGCGACAGGCTCGGCCCGGAGGACACGCTCGTCTTCGTCGGCGACTACGTAGACCGAGGCCCGGCGAGCCCGGCAGTTCTCGACCGGATGATGGAGTTGGAAGCCACCTCCGAGGCCGGGGCGGGAGCGCGCTGCATCTTCCTCCGCGGCAACCACGACCAGATGATGCTCGACTACGCCGAGGGCGTCGGCGACGCGGAGCTCTGGTGGGTCAACGGCGGCCGGACGACGCTGGCGGCCTACGACGCCCGTGGCGACCGCCAGCTTCCGGCCGAGCACCTCGGCTTTCTCCGCCGAACGGCTCTCGTCGCCCAGGGCGTCGGCTACGCCTTCGCCCACGCCGGCTTCGACACGCGCCGCTCCGTCGCCGACAACCTCGCCGATCCCGATCCGCAGATCGTGCTCTGGACCCGCCAGCACCTCGACGCGGACCTCTCGGCCTGGGAGATGCCGGTCGTCTGCGGCCACACACCCGTTCCGGAGCCCATCGACGCGCCGCGGCTTGTGGGCATCGACACGGGAGCGGTATTCGTCGGCCGTCCCGGGCTGGGGCGGCTCACGGCCGTGGCGCTCCCCGAGCGCCGCTTCATCGCCGTCGAAACCGTCGACGCGGTCGCGGTCTAGCGGCCGCTGAGCCGGAGCGAGGTCGACAGCCCGGCCCGGAGCGACGGGCTCTGCGGGCCGATCTCGGCGAAGAACACGCGGCCCGACGGACGGCGCAGCGTGACGCGGGCGAACGGGTCGAGCATGACGCTGAACGCCCGCGACCGGCTCTGGGCCGACTGCTCGAAGAACGCCGTGTAGAACGACGGCCCGATCCGGATGCCGAGGTCGACGTCGAGCGCGCCGGGGTCGCGGTTTCGCGCCACGTCGAGCGCGCGGAGAGCGCGCAGGCTCCCGCCGACGCCGACGGCCGTCACGAGGCGCCCGCTCCCCCCCGTCACGCGCGGCACGTAGTCCGCGTAGATGGCGACCTCACGCGTGAACACGCTCAGCGCGGGCGTCGTCGCCTCGGCGACTCCACCGAAGCCCGGACCGAAGCCGGCGCCGACGTAGACACGCGGCCGGCTGCCGAGCGGGTCCGGCCCGGCGCCCGTCTGCGCACGGACGGACGGCACCGCCAGCGCGGCGAGAAGCAGGAGGACGGTGAAGCGCATGACCGCCAAGCTAGCCGACGCGTTCACTCTTCGCCCCCCCTCCGCCCGTCTGGCGGCCCGCCTCGGTAGACTCGCCGGGTCACTCGCAATCGAATCGGACCATGGCGCTTCGCGTCGGCATCGTCGGGCTGCCCAACGTGGGCAAGAGCACCCTGTTCAACGCGCTCTCTGAAGCGGGCGCCGAGGCGGCCAACTACCCGTTCTGCACCATCGAGCCCAACGTCGGCGTCGTGCCCGTCCCAGACGCGCGGCTCACGCGGCTGGCAGAGCTGGCCGGCTCGAAGCAGACGCTGCCGGCCGTCATCGAGTTCGTCGACATCGCCGGACTCGTGGCGGGCGCCTCGAAGGGGGAGGGTCTGGGCAACCAGTTCCTCGCCAACATCCGCGAAACGGACGCCATCGCCCATGTCGTCCGGTGTTTCGAGGATCCGAACGTGGTCCACGTCGAGGGCTCGGTCGACCCGCTCCGCGACATCGAGACCATCGAGACGGAGCTGCTGCTGAAGGACCTCGACACGGTCGCCAAGCGGCGCGAGCGCGTGGCGAAGTCCGTCAAGACCGGCGACAAGAGCGCCAAGCTGGAGGCCGACTTCCTACAGCGCCTCGAAGACCACCTCGGCGACGGCCAGCCCGCCCGCACGCTGGAGCTCTCGGACGCCGAGGCGCCGATCCTGCGCGACCAGTTCCTGCTCACGGCCAAGCCGGTCCTCTACGCCGCCAACGTCGGCGAGGGCGACCTGCCGGATGGGAACGCGTACGTCGAGCAGGTCCGCCAGCGCGCCGAGGCGGAGGGCGCCGGCGTCGTCGTGATCTCGGCCGAGTTCGAGTCCCAGCTCGCCGACCTCGGCGACGACGACCGTGCGGAGTTTCTGGAGGCGGCCGGCGTCGAAGAGTCCGGTCTCGACCGGCTGGCGCAGGCGGCGTACGCGCTGCTCGGGCTGATCACCTACTTCACAGCGGGCCCCAAGGAGGCGCGCGCGTGGCAGATCCGCCGCGGCACGAAGGCGCCCCAGGCGGCCGGCGTCATCCACACGGACTTCGAGAAGGGCTTCATCCGCGCTGAGACCATCAAGTTCGCCGACTACGACCGGCTGGGCAGCGAGTCCGCGGCGCGCGAGGCCGGCGCCATGCGGAGCGAGGGCAAGGAATACGTCGTCTCCGACGGCGCCGTGATGCTGTTCCGATTCAACGTCTGACGGCGCCGCCGAAACGCTGGCGCCGAACGTCGGTATAAGCCATTGGCGGACAACGTTCTCAGGCCTCGTCGAGGTCGGCTCTCCGCTTTCCGGCTCTCTCTTCCGATGTCCGACTTCGCGCCCCAGTCCGTCACGCAAACCCTGCTTTTCCACCTGGCCCGGATGCCGGGCTCGGTCCATCGCGACCAACTGGCGGAGGCCGCGGGGACGTCGACGAGCTACGCCGGCCGGTTGTTGAGCCGGCTCGTCCGACGTGGCCGAATCGAGCGCGTCGGGCGGGGGACCTACCGACTGCCGACGCGCACGCTGAGCGCTGCGTGAAGAGGCACCGCCCGGTCGCCGGGTGGCGCGAGGCCGGTCTAGTTTGGCACCATGAGCGAGCACCTTCCTGGCCGGCCGGCCCTCCCCGACTACGACGTCGTCCTGACGATCCGCAACCCCCAGCGGCCGGGGATGATCGGGCGCCTGCTCGGCGTCGTCGGCGAGCACGGGGCGCTGGTGGGCGACATCGAAACGCAGTACATCGGGCGGGACCACTTCGTCCGTGACGTCACGCTGTCGGTGTTCGACGAGGCGCACTTGGAGGACGTGCTAACGGCCATCCGCGCGGAGACCGACTCCGAGGTCCTGGACGTCAAAGACCTCGTCTTCGAGCGCCACGTGGGCGGCAAGATCCGAACGGTCAGAGCGACTGAGATCGAGCGGCTCGAAGACCTCCGCTACATCTACACGCCCGGCGTCGCGCGCGTCTGCCGCGCCATCGAACAGGACCCGGGGCTCGCCCGCCAGTACACGGCGAAGGGGCGGACCGTCGCCATCTGCACCAACGGCACGCGCGTGCTCGGGCTCGGCGACATCGGCGCGCTCGCCAGCCTGCCGGTGATGGAGGGCAAGTCGGTCCTCTACGACCGGTTCGTCGGCCTCGGCGCCGTTCCCCTCGTGATCGACGAGGACGACCCGGAGGCGTTCGTCGACACGGTCTGTCGGATCGCGCCAGGCTTCGGGGGCATCCACCTCGAAGACATCCGCACGCCGGACTGCTTCTGGATCGAGGAGGAGTTGATCCGCCGGCTGCCGCAGCCGGTCATGCACGACGACCAGCACGGGACGGCGACCGTCCTGCTGGCAGCCGTCCTCAGCGCGCTCCGCCAGACGGGCCGCGAGGGCGACCGCGACCTCGTCTGCGCTCAGATCGGGCTCGGAGCCGCCGGCCTTGCCATCGCCCGGCTGCTCCTGGATGCCGGCTTCGAGGTGATCGGCGTGGACCCCGGCCAGGACGCGCGCGCGCGCCTCGAAACGCACGGCGGACGGACCGCCAGCCTCGAAGCGGCCGCCGCCGAAGCGGACGTGCTCATCGCCACGACGGGCGTCGTCGGTCTCCTGACGCCGGAGATGATTCGACCGGGCCAGATCGTGCTCGCGCTCTCGAACCCGGTCCCGGAGATCTCGCCCGAGGCCGCCCTCGCAGCCGGCGCCGCATTCGCTGCCGACGGCCGGAGCGTCAACAACGCGCTGGCGTTCCCGGGCCTGTTCAAGGCCGCGCTCGACGTGGGTGCGCCGGCCATCACGAGCGCCATGAAGATCGCAGCAGCCCAGGCCATCTCGGACCTCGCACCGGACGACGAGCTGGTGCCGAGCCCGTTCCATCCCGAGGTCCACACCCGTGTGATCGAGGCGGTCCGGGCGGCAGCGTCGGTCTAGCGCACGGTGCTGATCGACCGTCGCTACGGGAGGCGG
>CAYPVZ010000229.1:0-5527 GCA_964414235.1 uncultured Rhodothermales bacterium
ACGCCGGCCGCGAGCGCCGCCAGTGCGCCGGCCGGCGTCGCGCGTCGCCACAGCGCGCCGAACACGTAGCATGCGGCAATAGGCGGCGTGACATAGGCCAGGATGGTCTGGAGGTACTGCCAGAGCGAGGGGAAACGTGCGACCTGCGGGGCCCAGAGCATCCCCAGCACGAGGACGGCGACGGTCGTCACCCGGCCGATCCGGACCAGCGTGCGGCTCCCCGTACCCGGTCGCAGCCTCCGCACGACGTCCATCGTCACGAGCGTCGCGGCCGAGTTGAGCGTCGAGTCGAGGCTCGACATGAGCGCCGCCAGCAGCGCGACGAGGACGGCGCCCCGGAGCCCGGCCGGGAGCACGTCGAAAATCAGCGTCGGAAACGCGAGGTCCGGGCTCGCGAGGCCCGGGTGGAGCACGCGGGCGTAGAGCCCCGGCAGGACGAGGACGAACAGGAGCGGGAGCTTGAGGAGGCCCGCGAAGAGCGCGCCCAGCCGGCCGTCGTCGAGCGACCGCGCGCCGAGCGCGCGCTGCACGACATACTGGCTCGAACACCAGTAGTAGATGCCGAGGAGCGGGAGGCCGGTCACGAGGGTCGGCCACGGAAGCGAGGCGGCGTCTGTGGGCTGGACGAGGTGCCGCGCAGCGTCCGGCGTCGCGGCGACGACCTCGGCCCAGTCGAGCCGGCCGGTGACGGCGATGGCGACGATGAGGGCCCCGCCCAGCAGCACCACCGCCTGCACCGCATCGGTGTAGACGACCGACTTGAGCCCGCCGGCGACCGTGTACATGCCCGTCAGGAGACCGAGCGCGAGGACGGTCGCGCCGAGCGGGACGTCCGGTGCGACCAGCCGCACGACCAGCGTCGCTCCGTAGAGGGCCCCGGCCGCTTCGAGGAGGACGCTCGTGAGGATGGCGACGGCCGAGACGTAGAGCCGGACGCGCCCGTCGAACCGTCGCTCCAGGTATTCCGGGAGCGTGTAGACGCGGGCCTGGAGGTAGAGCGGCAGGAACACCACCGCGAACACGAGGAGCGCGATGATCGCGAACCACTCGTAGTTGAAGACGGCGATGCCCGAGCGGTACGCATCCCCCGTGAGCCCGATGAACGACGAACTCGAGATGTTGCTCGCGAAGAGCGACGCCCCGATGAGCGGCCACGACAGCGAGCGCCCGGCCAGGAAGTAGTCCTCCTCGTCCGACTGGCGGCGTGAGGCCCAGAGCCCGAGCGCGAGGATGCCCACGAGGTACGCCACCATCACGAGGATGTCGACGGTCGCGAGCCGGAACGCGGGCATCGGGGCGGGGCACGGGCAGCGGGGCCGGGAGCATACGCAGGCCCCGCTGCCTTCGGGAGGGAAACGCGTGCCCCCGAGTGCCTTACCGTACGACCGTCAGCAGGCGCGTCACCGTAGCGCCACTCGTCGCCAGCCGGACGACGTAGACGCCGCTCGGCAACGCCGAGAGGTCCGTGTCGATGGAATGCGGTCCCGCGGCGGCCGGACCATCGAAGAGCGTCGCCACATGCCGGCCCAGCGTGTCGAACACTTCCACCGTGGCCTCGCCCGACGTCGCCAGCCGGAATGTGATCGTGGTCGCCCGAGCCGCTGGGTTGGGGCGGGGCCTGTCGAGCGCCAGCGGGCCGCCGGGGCCGGGCGATTCCGCCGTCGCCACGTCCGGATCCGCGGTGAGCAGGAGCTCGGGGATCGTCCGAAGCCCAGAGCCGGAGCCGGTCCAGCGAAGTGCCGCCCTGGCGTCGCCGTCCGTGTCCCGGTACTCCATCCGGATCTCCGCGTCGCCCGCCTCCAGCCGCACCGATGCGGCGCGGACGTGCGGGCCCGTCCCCTCCCACTCGTCGAGCAGCAGCTCGCCGTTCACCCACAACCGCGCGCCGTCGTCAGTGTCGATGGCGAACCGGTAGCTGGCGGCGTCCGCGACACGGAGCCGGCCGCGCCAGCGGACCGAGAAGCCATCCGCCGGAAGGCCCGCCACGGGCGCCTCGTCGCCCCAGGCGAAGCTAATCTGCGGGTCGACGCGGACGACGGGCTCGCCGGAGAGGTCGGGCGAGGCGAAGTACTCGGCGACGAGGCCGCGCGGCGTCTCCGGCGGCACGCCTGCGCCCGGGCCATGGAACGTGAACCGGTTCAGGTTGAGGAGGCTCATCGTCGCGCCATCCGGTCGGAAGACGAGGACCAGTGTGTGGGGGCCGCCGGGGTCGGTCACTGGTGCCGTCACGTCGGTGTAGGTCTGCCACGCGCCGGTCGGCGGGGCGTAGGCGCGCGCGACGAGCGGCCCGTCGACGGCGTCCGCCCGCGCTTCGATGAAGCCGCCATTCGCCTCCGAGGCCACGCGAAAGGTGACCGCGGTGATGCCGTGGAGGTCGAGGCCGTCGTACGCCAGCCAGTCGCCGCTGTCGATGTAGCCGACGTTCTGACCGCCGCCGAGGGCATCACCCGTCGCCTCGGTCTGCGTGCCCTGCTGGCGGCTGTAGCGCTCGGCCTCGACGGTCATCGGCCGGAGGACGACCTGTCGGAGTCCTGTGATCGTGCCCGTCCCCTCGGCGCCGTCGTCCTCGTACCGCGCCTCGACCACCAGGAACACGTTCTCGCCGTCGGCGCCGTGCGCGGCGGGCGCGCGGAAACCGCCCTCGCAGCCGGGGTACTGCTCCAGCGGATGGTTGTGCGCGTCGTGCCCGACGCCGGGCTGGACGACGATGCGCGCGCAGTCGATGGTGCCGTCCTCGGTGCTGCCGTCCTCGGCATCCATGGCGGAGACGTCGTAGCGGAGCGAGTCGCCCCAGGCGAAGAAGCCGCCGTCTGGCGGGGACGCCACGCTGACGACGGGCGCCGAGTTGCCGACGACGATGGCGACGGTCGCCGTCGCGGTCTTGTCATTGGGGTCGGTGACCGTGAGCCGCGCGACGTAGCTGCCGTTCGCCGTGTAGGTCCACTCGGCCGTCGGCGTCGTCGCGTCGGTGGTGCCGTCGCCGTCGAGGTCCCAGGCGTAGTCGAGCGCGAAGCCGTCGGGGTGCGTCGTCCCGGTGCTGGTGAACGAGACCGCCAGCGGGGCGGGGCCGCTCGTCACCGAGGCCTGCACCCTCGCCACCGGCGACCGTGAGCCGCCGACGTAGCTGATCTTGCGAAGCGCCGCGTCCGGGTTGCCGCTGCCGAAGCCGGCGCCCCACTCGACGACGTAGAACGCGCCGTCCGGCCCGAGCTCCATGTCGATGGGGCTGTGGAGCTCCAGGCTTGGCAGGAACCGCTGGAACGCGAGCGGCTGGCCGTTCGCGTCGAGGTGCGTCTCGACGATCCAGTTGCGCGACCACTCGTAGACGAAGACCGAGCCGTCGAAGTAGTCCGGCAGCGCCGCGCCGCTGGCGGTCGAAGCGCGGACCACCGGCCCAGCCATCGCCGTCCGGCCGTTTCCGTCCGGGAGGTCGGGAAACTCGGGCGACGAGGCGTAGGGGTACCACGCCCACGCGGGCTGCGCCGGCGGGAGCGCGACCGGCGCGCCGGTCACGTGCGGCGAGTCGTTCGTGATCGAGGCGCAGGTGAACGCCGGCCCGCTGGCGCCCGTCGCGAAGTTGTAGTCGCGGTACGGCTGGTTGTCGGCGATGCAGTACGGCCACCCGAAAAAGCCTGCCGCGCGCGCCTGGTTGACCTCGTCGTACCCGCGCGGCCCCTGGGCCGACGACGGCCCGCTCGCGTCGGGCCCGACGTCGCCCCAGTAGAGCCAGCCTGTGTCGGCGTCGAGGCTGATGCGGAACGGGTTGCGGAGGCCCATCGCGTAGATCTCGGGCCGCCCCGCGCTCCCGTCGGACGGAAACAGGTTGCCCTCGGGGATCTCGACCGTCCCGTCCGCCAGCGGCCGGATGCGGAGGATCTTGCCCCGCAGGTCGAACGGGTTGCCCGAGGTCCGCTGCGCGTCCCACGAGTCGCGCCCCGCGCGCTCGTCGATCGGCGCGTAGCCGCCGGACTCGAACGGGTCGGTGTCGTCGCCCGTCGCGATGTAGAGCGTGCCGTCAGGCCCGAAGGCGAGCGAGCCGCCCGAGTGGCCGCCCTGGTCGCGGTCGGTGCGGACGGTCAGGAGGATGGCCTCGCTGCCCAGGTCGAGCGCCTCACCCGTAAGTGTGAACCGCGAGAGACGCTGGATGGGTTCGCTGCCGGAGGGCGAGTAGTAGAGGTACATCCACCCATTCGTGGCGAAGTCCGGGTCGAGCGTGATGCCGAGCAGCCCGTCCTCGTAGCTCGTCGTGACCGCGAGCCGCGCGAGCACGTGCGTGTGCCCGTCCTCCTGGTCGTACAGCTTGACGGCGCCGCCACGCTCGACGAAGAACACCCGGCCGTCCGCCGCGACCGCCAGCTCCATCGGGTCCGTCACGGCGTCGTCGAGCGTCGTGATCTCCCAGCTGGTCTCGACCGTCGCCGCGCAGTCGCCCTGAACCCAGCCGGCGGCCCAGGCGAGGCCGCCCCAGAGGTGGTCGACGTAGTCCGGCTCGGTGTAGCTCGCCTCGGTGTGTCCGCTGGCGGTGTAGAAGGCGCGCCCGCCGTCGTAGGCGTGGCACCACGCGATGGGGTGGTCACCGCGCATGGTCCCGCCGCTGTACGTCTGCTCGTCGAGCGTCGCGAGGACGTGGACGTCGCCGCGCGGGTTCGTCTGGAAGTTATACCACTCGTCCGTCCGCGCCCACGAGGCCGGCAGGCTCGCCGTCGCAGGGTGGACCCGGTCGACGACGCGGATCGTCGCGCTCGGTGTGCCGGCCGGGTGGCTGGCGAAGTAGGCGCCCACGAGCCCACCGTACCACGCCCAGTCGTACTCGGTGTCCGCCGCGGCGTGGACGCCGAGGAAGCCGCCGCCACCCTGGATGTAGGCCTCGAACGCCGCCTGCTGATCCGCATTCAGCACGTCGCCCGTCGTGTTGAGGAAGACGACGGCGTCGACGCCCGCGAGGCCGGCCTCGGAGAACGCCGCCGGGTCCTCGGTCGCCGTGACGGTGAAGCCGTGTTCGGTCCCGAACGCCCGGATGGCCGCGATGCCGTTCGGGATGGACGAGTGCCGGAAGCCGGTCGTCCGCGAGAAGACGAGCACGGTGCCGCCGCTCTGGGCGTCGGCGGGCGCCGCCAGCGGCAGGGCGAGGGCGAGCAGGAGGGCGAGTGTCGCGAGGCGCATGGGCAGCTTGAAAAGGTTTTCAGGCGAGAAGGTACGGCCTCAGATCGATCTGCCTCTGTCCGAGGCCGAGCTACCGGGCGGCCTGGTAGCGCTCGAAGTAGGCCCGCGCGCCGACCGTGTCGCCCTGCAGCACGAGCAGGCGCGCCCGGTTGAACAGCATCTCGGGCGACCGCGGGTCGACCCGCTCGGCTGCTGCGAGCAGGCGGTCGGCGCGAGCGAAATCATTGGCGCGGAGGGCGAGGACGGCCAGCGCGTTGAAGGCGAACGCGCCCCCGGTGTGGATCGCGGCATAGCGCCCGAGGCAGGCCGTCTCGGCATCGTAGGCCGGGCTGGCGAGCGCGTAGCCGACGGCTCGCTCCATCAA
>CAYPVZ010000230.1:0-5504 GCA_964414235.1 uncultured Rhodothermales bacterium
GCGCTCTCGGCCGCGCTGGCGACGCGCGAGCGGGGGCCGCTGCTGGAGGCGCTGGCCGAGCGCGGCGTGCCGGCCGGGGCCGTCCGCGACCTGCCAGCCGTGTTCGAGCAGGACGAGGCCGCCCGCCTCGTCGTCCGTGACGGAGAGGGCCACGCGGCCGTGCGGACGGTCGCCATGGGCGAGGCGGGGCGGCTCTCGCCACCGCCCCGCCTCGGCGCCGACACGCGTGCCGTGCTCTCCAGCCTCGGCTACGACCCCATCGAGATCGACGCCCTCGCCGCATCGGGCGTCGTCCGGCTCGGAGACCCCGGAGCGCCTTGACGGCCCGCGGCGCGCGGCGTTGACTGGCCCCGTGCGCCACGCCCTCTCCCTGCTCCTCCTGCTGGCGACCGCCGCCCGCGCGCAGCCGGCCGCGGTGGCCGGGACCGTCCGCGACGCCGCCGGGGCGCCGCTGCCCGGCGTCAACGTGTACCTCTCGGGCACGACGCGCGGGGCCGCCAGCGGCGCCGACGGGCGCTTCGAGATCGCGGGCGTGCCGCCCGGCGCCTACCGCCTCGTCGGGTCCATGCTCGGCTTCGCGCCCGACGCCCACGACCTCCGCCTCGACCCGGGCGAGCGCCGCACGGTCGACCTCACGCTGGCGCCCGTGGCCCTGGAGCTGGGCGGCGTCGCCGTCGAGGCCGCGCGCGACGACCGCTGGCGCCGGGACCTGGAGCGGTTCACGACGACGCTCCTCGGCGAGTCCGCCAACGCCGACGCGACGCGGATCCTGAACCCGGAGGTCCTCGCCTTCCGCTCGCGCTGGGGCACGCTCACGGCGACCGCCAGCGCCCCGCTGGTCATCGAGAACCGCGCCCTCGGCTACCGCCTGACGTACGACCTGACCGAGTTCAGCGCCTCCGACGTGCGCGTCAGCTACGATGGCGACGAGCGCTTCGAGCCGCTGCCGCCGGCCGACAGCGCCGAGGCCGCGCGCTGGGCCTCCGCCCGCGTGCACGCCTACCGGGGCTCGCTCGCGCACCTGCTCCAGGCGCTCCTCGCCGGCACCGCCGAGGCCGACGGGTTCTCCGGCACCCTCGTCATGACCGACCCATACGGCGCCCGCGTCCCCTTCCGCGTGGCGATGGCCGAGGTCCTGGAGCGTGACGCGGATGGCTGGGGCACCCTCCGCTTCCGCGGCCAGCTGGAGGTGCTCTACGCCCGCGAGTCCGAGGCCCCCGAGTACCTGACCTCCGCGTGGTTCCGCGACCGCCGCCGCCGCCCGGACTCGATCCAGCGCTCGGCCCTCCTCCTCCACGGTCTCGCTGCCCGCATCGACCCCCAAGGGACACCCGAGGACCCGGACGCCGTCACGGTGATGGGCTACATGGCCTTCGAGCGACTGGCGGACCGCGTCCCCGAGGACTACCGCCCGCCCGACGCAGTCCCTGACGGACTCGGAATCGGCCAACTGGAGCCCTGACCGCCAGTCGCCCCGCCTTTCCCTAGCGCTCCCGACTCGCCTCCTTAAGGGAGCCTAGGGGCACGACCCATTTCGGATGGAGCGCTTGCCAGTCCAGGACGAGGGCTCGATCATCTGGGCGCGCACCGACACAAATATGTCGCCCATAATGCCAAGATCCTCAGCCTCGACCCACGCCCCCCAGCTGAGCAAGGTGATCCAGCTGTTCATCGCGGTCGCCCAGAAAGACCGCGATGGCTATGAGCCGCACGAACGCCAGGCCACCGTCCAGCTGTCCCAGCAATGGGCGCCCGGCTTCGACCGCTCGACCATCGAGGCGATGGTGGACACGGCGTACGTCGCCGCTCGGTCGGGCTTCGGGAAGCGGACGGAGGACATCGCCGCTGAGCTGAGGGCCAAGCTGTCTGCCGAGCTCCGCACCCGCCTCATCCGCGACCTCGGCCTGATCGCGAGCGCCGACGGGCACCTCACGCTCGACGAGGCCCGCCTCATCGGGTCGCTCCGCTCCGCGCTGGGGCACCCGCGCCGGCCGAAGCGGACCTACGACAGCTGAGCCGGCGCCGGGACTCCCTCAGAGGCCCGGCACCGCTGGCGACGCGCGCCGCCAGCCCGAGGGTGGCTATGCGGCCGGCGCCCAAGCGTCGATCCTGTCCTCGATGTAGCGCCGGACGTTCTCGGCCGGGATCCGCTCCTGCGCCATCGAGTCGCGGTCGCGGACGGTCACGGTCCCGTCGGCCACCGAGTCGCCGTCGACGGTGATGCAGAACGGCGTGCCGATCTCGTCCTGGCGGCGGTAGCGGCGTCCCACGGCGCCCTTCTCGTCGTAGGTCACGTTGAACTGCTTCCGGAGGTCGGCCTCGACCTGGTGCGCCAGCTCCGGCATCCCGTCCTTCTTGACGAGCGGGAAGACGGCCGCTGTGAACGGCGCCAGCGCCGGGTGGAAGCGGAGGACCGTCCGCGTCTCCGTCTTGTCCCCCTCGCCGACTTCCTCCTCGGCGTAGGCGTCGCAGAGGACCATGAGGATCGTCCGGTCGAGCCCGACCGACGTCTCGACCACGTACGGCACGTAGCGCTCGTTCGTCTGCGGGTCGAAGTACTCCAGCTTCTTGCCCGAGTACTCCTGGTGGCGGCTGAGGTCGTAGTCGGTCCGGCTGTGGATGCCCTCGATCTCGTTCCAGCCAAAGGGAAACTCGTACTGGACGTCCTTGGCCGCGTCGGCGTAGTGCGCCAGCTTCTCGTGGTCGTGCCAGCGCAGCTTGTCTGCGCGGATGCCGTTGGCGACGTGCCACGCCATCCGCTTCTCGGCCCACTCGGCGTAGGCGTCCATCTGCGCGCCCGGCTGGACGAAGTACTGCATCTCCATCTGCTCGAACTCGCGCATCCGGAAGATGAACTGCCGCGCGACGATCTCATTCCGGAAGGCCTTGCCGACCTGCGCGATCCCGAACGGGACCTGCTGGCGGGCCGTCTCGGCGACGTCCTTGAAGTGGACGAAGATGCCCTGGGCCGTCTCCGGGCGGAGGTAGATCTTGTTCGCCTCCTCCGCCAGCGCGCCCGTCGCCGTCTCGAACATGAGGTTGAACTGGCGGACCTCGGTCCAGTCAAACGCGCCCGAGTCCGGGGCGATGATGTGCTCGTCCTGGATGATGGCGCCGAGCGCCTTGGCCGGGTCGTCGGCGTTGAGCGCCTCGACCAGCGCGGCGTAGACCGCGTCGGCCTGGTCGTCCTTGCCCTTCTTGCGGAGCTTCTCGATGTGCCCCTCGACGAGCTGGTCGGCGCGGTAGCGGCGCTTCGAGGCGCGGTCGTCGATGAGGGGGTCCGAGAAGGCATCCACGTGGCCCGAGGCCTTCCAGACCGTCGGGTGCATGAGGATGGCCGCGTCGATGCCAACCACGTTCTCGTGGTCGCGGACCATCGCGTTCCACCACCGCTCGCGGACGTTCCGCTTGAGCTCGACGCCGAGCGGGCCGTAGTCGTAGACGGCGCCGAGGCCGCCGTAGATCTCGGACGACGGGAAGAGGAAGCCGCGGCGCTTCGAGAGGGAGACGATCGTGTCGAGGTCGGCCATGACGGACCCGGGGGGGCGAGAGAACGCGCAAGATCGCGGCGGGCGGCCCCTCCGGACACGAACGCCGCTCGAAAAGACGCCGCGCGCCGCACTGGCGGTCGCGCGCCGCCAGCGCCTCACCCGGTCTCGACGTGCGCGTCGCCGGGGACCGGGGCGGGCAGGGGATCCCGACCGTCTGGCGGCGTCTTCTCGACCACCTCGTAGAGATCCGGCCGCCGGTCGGTCCACGGACGGACGGTCCCGGCGATCCGGTTGCGGCGCGTCAGCTCCAGGTCGAGATCGGCCACGACGATGGCCTCGATGTTCGGCTCGCACTCGGCCGCCACGCCGTCGCGCGCGAACGGGAAGTCGGACGGCGTGAAGACGCCGCTCTGAGCGTAGTTCACGTCCATGTTGTCGACGTCCGGGATGAGCCCGGTCACGCCCGCCGTGACGACGTACATCTGGTTCTCGATGGCGCGGGCCTGCGCGCAGAGCCGGACCCGGAGATACCCCTGCCGGTTGTCCGTGCAGAAGGGCACGAACAGGATCTGCGCCCCCTTGGCCGCCGCGATCCGGGCCACCTCCGGAAACTCGACGTCGTAGCAGATCGAGATCGCCACGCGCCCGCGGTCGGTGTCGAACACGTCGACGCGGTCGCCGCGCTGGACGCCCCACCAGCGAGCCTCGTTCGGCGTCACGTGCAGCTTCGTCTGCCGCTCGATGGACCCGTCGCGCCGGAACAGGTAGGCCGCGTTGTAGATGCCGTCGGCCTCCTCGACGTAGGTGCTCCCGCCGACGATGTTGGCGTTGTAGCGGACCGCGAGGTCGTGGAACAGCTCCAGGTAGCGCGGCGCCAGCGCCGCCAGCTGGCGGACGGCCTGCCCGCGCCGGGCCTCCGGCAGGAACGACAGCAGCTGGAGCGTAAAGATCTCCGGGAAGAGCACGAAGTCCGCCCGGTAGCCGGCCGCGGCGTCGACGAAGAACGTGACCTGCTTGGCGAAGTCGTCGAACGAGGCGACCGGCCGCACGGGGTACTGCACGGCGCAAACGCGCACGGGGAACGTGCTCCGCGTCCGCTCGGCGGGGTTCGGGTGGTAGTGCAGGTTGGCCCACTCCATCACCACACCGTAGCCGCGGCTCTCGGCGTCGCCCGCGAGGTACTCCGGCACGACGCGCTTGATGGCGAACCCGTTGGCCAGCTGGAAGCTCAGCACCGGCTCGACCAGCTCCCGCCGGAGGACGCCCTCGACGTACTCCTGCGCCGTCATGTCGTCCGCGACGCGGTGGTAGCCCGGGAGGCGCCCGCCGATCACGATCCGCTTCAGGTTGAGGCGCCGGCACAGCGCCCGCCGCTCCTCGTAGAGCCGCCGCCCGATCCGCATCCCCTGGAACGCCGGGTCCACGGCCACCTCGATGCCGTAGAGCGTGTCGCCCTCCGGGTCGTGGTTCGCCACCACGTCCGTGCCCACGACGTCGGTGTAGGCGTGGTCGGCCCCGTACTCGTCCACGTCGACGACGAGGCTGAGGGCCGTCGCGATGAGCCGGCCATCCAGCTCGACGCCGAACTGGCCCTCCGGGAAGACGCGGACGAGCGCGTCGAGCTGCTGGGGCTCCCACGTCGTCATCCCGGGGAAGCAGAACCCGTGGAGGCGGACGATGGCGTCGTGGTCGTCCGACGTGAGCGGGCGGATGCGGAGGGACGTCTGGAACTCGTCGAGGTCGATCTCGGGCACGGGGCGCGGTGCGTGGGGAGCCGGTCCTACCCCGTACGGCCGCTCGCGGTGCCGCCGTCGGCCGTAGTCTCCCGCGTGCCGTCCCCGCTCCGCGTCCTCTTCGTCTGCAGCCGAAACCGGCGGCGGAGCCCCACGGCCGAGGCCGTCGCCGCGGACTGGCCCGGCGTCGAGGCCCTCTCCGCCGGCACCGCGCCCGACGCCGCGGCCCCCGTCTCCGCCGACCTCGTCGCCTGGGCCGACGTCGTCGTGGCGTTCGAGC
>CAYPVZ010000231.1:0-5493 GCA_964414235.1 uncultured Rhodothermales bacterium
GCATGCAACTCAGCAGGCCGGTTGTGCAGGGAAGTTGCGGGCGGCGCGCCACGCACAGCCAGCCCGCGATGCGGCCACGCGCGTCGTCGTCGAAGAAGTCCACCCCGCGCACCTCTACCAGCTCCAGCGCGGGCTCCACCGCCAGCGCGCCGCTCTCGTCCAATCGGACGAGAATGCGCCGCCGGTCGAGCGCGACGACGCGGACGCGGCTGCCGGCGGCCACGAACGAGCCCTCGGTCTCGACCTCAATGCGGGAGCCCTCGACTTCGGCCACGCCGCCCGGCCGGAGCGGCGTCAGCGCCGTGCCCATCTTGCCCAGGAGCCGCGCGCGCGACTCGGACTCGGCCGCGTCGGCGTCGGCGTCGCGCCTCAGGCTGTCGGTGAGGATGAATCGGTCCCAGGCGCCGGACTCGACGAGGATGTAGGCCAGCCCGGCCGCTCCCAGCATCGTCGCCGCCAGCGTGCCGAGCCCGCCGACCGGCCCGTATTCGACGAACGCGTAGACCACGCCGACCGCCGAGCCGAGCACGCCGACGACGCCGATCACGTTGAACCCGGGCACGAGGGTCACCTCGACCACCACGAGCGCGAGACCGACCAGGATGAGCGCGATGGGGACGACCAGTTCCACTACGCCACCTCGCGCACGACGACGACGGCCCCGCGTGCTCGGACGACCTCGACGGACGCACCCGACGCGATGAAGCCACCCTCCGACACCACGTCGATCCGCCGGCCGTCGATCTCGGCCGTCCCGGACGGGCGGAGCGTCGTCAGGGCGCGGCCAGCTTGGCCCACGAGGTCCTCCGCCGTCTCGGCCGACGTATAACCGGCCGCTGCCGCGAGGTCGGGCACGAGCACGAGCCGGTTGAAGCGCGCCGATCGTGGGAGGTAGCGCCCCAGCGAGAACGCCAGCAGCACCACGAGCACGAGCGCCGCCGCCAGCGTCGTCGTCGCCTGCGCGATCTGGCCGTCCGTCGGGAAGTGGAAGCCGACGTTGGGCACGAGCGCGATGAGCAGCGACCCGAACGTGAGCACGAGCCCGCCGATGCCGAACACGCCGAAGCCCGGCGTCACGAACACCTCGATGAGCAGAAGGGCGATGCCGACCACGAACAGCGCGATCTCCCAGCTCTGAACCAGCCCGAGCAGGTAGTGCGGGGCGAAGAACAGGGCTGCGCCCACGACCGCGACGGCACCCGCGAAGCCGACGCCCGGCGTCTGGAGCTCGAAGTAGAGCCCGCCCATCATCATCATGAGGAGCAGCGAGGCCAGCACGGGCGAGCCGAGGAACCGGAGGGCCTTCTCCGCGCCACTGGCGTCGTGGTCTTCCTGCGGGCGGCCGGCCACGCCGAGGGCCTCAACCGTCGCGTCGACCGATGGAAGGACGGCGTCGACGACGCCGAGGCGGAGGGCCTCCTGCGCCGTCAGCGTGAGCAACTGGCCGGCCTCGCTGACTCCCTCGACGTCGATCTTCTCGTCCACCATCGCCTCGGCGATGCGGGGGTCGCGGCCGGTCTCCTCGGCCGTCGCACGCATGAGGCCGCGCGTGTAGCTCTGCACCTTCTCGGTCGCGTACGCGCCGGACTGATCGACGGCCGTCGCGGCACCCATCGAGGCGCCGGGCACCATCACGATCCGGTCCATGGCGTAGGCGATGAGCGCGCCGGCCGAGGCCGCGTTCCGGTCGATGACGGCAACCGTCGGGATCTCGGACGACAAGACCGCCTTGCGGATGGCGTCGGCTGCGTCGAGCAGCCCGCCGAAGGTGTCGATGTGGAAGACCACGACGGAGGCGTCGTTGGCCGCGGCGTCACCGAGGGCGCGCTGGACGTAGGTCGCCAGCCCGTTGTCGATCATCCCGTCGATGGTGACGTGGTAGACCGGGCCGTCGCCGAGGTCGGGCAGGGCAAGGCGCGAGGCGGGCGGGGTTGACTGGGCGAACGCCGCCGCGCTGGCGACGACCGCCAGCAGGGCGAGGCGCAGGACCGAACGGGAGACGAACATGGGGGCGAACGACGGATCCAGTGGAGGTACGATACCCTCTCGGACCGTGTTGCGTTCGCCCGAAGCGCCCGGTTAGGGCTCAATGACGACCGGCGTCCCGACCTCGACGTATGCCCAGAGCTCGTCCATGTGGACGTTGCGGAGCGCGACGCACCCGCGCGTCCAGGCGCGGCGGCGGCCGGAGCCCTGCCCGTGAAGCTCCACGAGCCCGCCGAGCATCGTGTTCATCGGCGGCTCCACGCCCTCCTGGTCGGCCCGCACGATGGCCTCGTACTCGGCCCGCGTGATGAGCCCGCTCTGGAACCCGGCCAGCGCGTGGACCGGGTCCGGGTAGCTGATGACGAACGCCCGGTAGTAGTTCGAGTCGTCGTTGCGGCGCGTGACGTAGAAGGTGCCCTCGGGAACCCGGTAGTGCTCCGTCTCGCCCATGCCCGACCGGCGGACCTTGTCCTCGGGGCTGACCGACACATCAGCAGGAAGCTCGCGGATCAACTCGGCGCCACGGTAGACGTAGACCGTCCGGTCGCTCTTGTCGACGCGGATCCAGACGTTCGAGATCGCCTCGGCAGGGACGTAGCCGCGCACCGCCCCGACCTGCACGAGCCGCCAGTCGGCCGAGGCACTGGCGGTCGCGGCGTCGAGAACGCGGACGCCGTCGCGCGTGCGGAGCGTGGTGAGGACCTGCGCGGCCGGATCCGGTGCCTCGCGGAGGCCGACGGACGGGCGCGTCACGTAGTAGGCCGGCGCGGAGACCGCGTCGTCCGCGGGCGTCGCCACATGTGCGGCCGGCCGGGGCGACGACACCACGTCTGCGCTGGCGAACACCTCAGAGTCGGCCTGGGCGAGGGCCGGGAGCGCGACGACGGCGAGCAGGGCGGCGAGGAGGACGCGCATCGATTGGGAGGGACGGGAACAAGATATCGGCCGTTCAGGCCCGAGGTTTAGCGACCGTTCCACCAAAGACCTCCGACATCCCGCCCCAGGGTTGCCGAAACGACCCAACCTCCTGGATCATACAGTTTTCGCACCATTGTGTACGAGACATGTCCGGTAGGCCTCGATCACGCCGTCCAGGACAGACCCATCGGTGACCACGTCGGCCGCGCGGTGAGCCGTCTCGGACCCATTCGCCGGCGCGAAGCCGAGCCCGGCGGCCTCGATGGCCGGCGCGTCCCCGTTCGTGTCGCCGATGAAGGCGACCTCCGAGAGGTAGAGCTCGTCAGCCTCGGCCAGCCAGCGGAGCGCCTGGACCTTCGTCAGCGCCTCCGGCACCACGTCGACGGAGTACGGCGTGTGGTAGGGCACGAGGCCCGGCGCCTCAGCCGCGACGAACGCGACGATGGCATCGAGGAAGGCTTCGCACTCACCGACGATGGGGCTCACGATGCCGGCCTGGCTGCGCTTGCCGTAGTCGAACGAAACGGTCGGCGAGGCGGGCACGACGGATTCGAGCAGGAACGTGCGGCAGCGGTCGAGCGCAGCCTCGGTCGCAGGCGTCAGCGCCGGGTTCCAGGTGATGCGCGCGGCACCGAGATCGAACCGGCCGCCGCCGCTCTCGAACAGGGCGGGCGCGCGGAGCCCGAGCGCCTGCGCCGTCGCCTCGACGTAGGCGTAGCTGCGTCCGGAGCAGATGCCGAGCCGCGGGTAGCGCGAGTCCGTCTCGGCACGCTCGCCCCACTGGCGGAGCTGGCGGAAGCCGTCGAGGTCGAACGGGCGGTAGGGCTCACTGAGGCAACCGTCGATGTCGGCGAGGAACAGCTTGATCATTCAGTCGAGGCAGGATCGGCCCCTAAGGAGCCAGAATAGGCAAGGGTGGAACGGCTGTCTCACGGCGCGAGACGTGCTCTCTTGCAAAGCTCGCTGGCCCTGCCCGCCCGGACATCGAAATGGGCGAGGACGCGGGCAGCGAGCAGGAGCCTATCCGGCGCTCTTCCCCTCCCCCATGACGGCAACATGGGGGCACCGAGTCATGTCATCCGGTGCAGCAACGTCGATTCACGGATCAGTGCTCACCCGTGTCAGCCGCCCGACGCTGCTCATGTGGGATCGGTACGCGGGAAAGGTTACCCGTACCTCTCCTACCGGACGACTGTGAACGGGCGCGTCGCCTCCATCTTCTCTCCCGTGACACGGACGACATAGGCGCCCAGAGCGAGAGCGTTCGCGTCGAGTGCCAGCCGGACGGGCACCCCGGGCGTCAACCGGCCGGCGTAAAGCATGCCCACGCGGCGACCGAGTACGTCGTAGACGGCAGCCTCGACGCGCTGCGCGTCGCGGACTTCCAGCCGGAGCACGCCCGCACCGCTGACCGGGTTGGGCGCGACGTCGGAGAGATCGAACGCCTCCGTGACCTCCGGCTCCATTGCCACACTGCTGGCGCCGACGACGAGCGCGAGCCGGTCACCGTCGGCCATCCCGGCCGTGAACGTGTAGCTGGCGGCTTGGCGGAGGTCGACGCGGTCGCCGGTCGCGGAGTCCACCAGTTCGGCCGTCACGCCGTCCGGGAGGTCGAGACGGGGCCAGTCGAGGGTCACGCGCACGGCCCCACCGGTTGAGGCCTCGACACCGACCGGGACGGAGAACGCGGTCGCGTGGGCAGGGAGCGCCTGAATCTTGAGCCGTTCGCCCTCGGGCGCGGCCGTCGTCAAGAGCAGCCAGGGACCGTCGAGCGGGCGGAGCGCGAGGCCGTCGCGGGCGTCGAGCCCGGGCTCGGCGTCGTCGAGGAGCGCGACGAACGCGCTCGCCTCGCGGGACTGGCCGCCGACATCGGCGCGCGCGCGGAGGTCGATGCCGCGTGGGGGCGTCGCAGGGCGCCGGGCGTAGAGCGTGCCGCCAGAGACGCGCGACGCGGGCGGGGCCACGAGCGCGGGCGAGGCCGCCGTCGCCTGGACCCAGAAGCCCTGCCACGGCGCGATCAGTCCGTCCGGGAGGTCGCCCGTCGCGCCGTTCCACATCCGGTAGCCCGGGAGCGCCGGGTCGTAGACGTAGACCGTCTCGGAGACGTTCGTCCGCTGGAGCGCGTCCCAGTCGAGCGTCTCGGGGAACGGGTTGCCGAGCAGGTTCCAGCCGTCGTCGACGGCCGGCGTCGCCGTGCCGCCAGCGGTCCGCGTAACGGAGAAGGTGAACGACGCCGAAGCGGGCACGGCTGGCCCCGTCGCGCGCAGCGTCTTCGGGAAGCCGCCGTCGACCGCACCGCCGTAGACGTCGTCGGCGAAGAGGTAGACGAAGTAGCCGCGGCCGGTCGTCAGCTGCTCGGCCTGCGAGACCGGCGTGACGTAGCCCTGGTCGAGATCGCCCGTCGCGGACTCGGTGTAGCGATAGACGGTGACGCCGCCCTGCGGGGCGTCGGCGCCCGGGTAGCCCTGCGTCCAGGTGAAGCCGAACACGTCGCCGACCGTCGCGCAGCCGACGGGCGCGGCGATCTGGCGCCACCCCGCGCCGCTGGCGCCGGTCGTGCGCGAGACGGTTGTGTTGGGCAGGAGGACC
>CAYPVZ010000232.1:0-5475 GCA_964414235.1 uncultured Rhodothermales bacterium
GTCCGGGACGCGTCGACCGGGTCGGCCCCGGCCGCCGCGTCCCGGACGGTGTCCAGCGCCTCGGCAGCGGAACCGGCCACGGACACGCGGGCGCCATGACGTCCCAGTTGCTGCTCGACCATCCGGCGGCTCGCAGAGGCCTCCCCGACGACCAGCACGCGACGCGGGTGACCCGGCGACAGGACCGAGTGCTCCACCTCGGCGGCCGGGATCTCCAGCGTAAACGTCGAGCCGGCGCCCGGCGCCGAGACGAGGGTGAGCGTGCCGCCCATGAGCTCCGCCAACCGCCGCGAGATGGCGAGCCCGAGCCCGGTCCCCCCGTACTTCCGCGTCGTCGAGGAGTCGGCCTGGGTGAAGGCTTCGAAGAGGCGGACCTGCTGCTCGTCCGAGATCCCGATTCCCGTGTCGCGGACGGCCAGCGAGAGGGCGCCCTCGATGTACGAGACCTCGACGACGACCTCGCCCGCTTCGGTGAACTTGACGGCGTTCGAGAGCAGGTTGAGGAGCACCTGCCGGACGCGCGCGGCGTCGCCGAGGACGGTCCGGGGCGTCCCGTCGGCAACCAGGTAGGCCAGGTCGAGACCGGCCTCGTCGGCGCGCGAGGCGATCAGGTCGAGCGCTTCCTCGACGACGGCGTGGACGTCGAGCGGCGCCGCCTCCAGCTCGACCTTCTCGGCCTCGATCTTCGAGAAGTCGAGGATGTCGCTGATGACGGCGAGCAGCGCCTCGCCAGAGGTCCGGATGATCTCGGTGAACTCCCGCTGCTCGTCGTCGAGTCCCGTTTCGCTCAGGAGCGAGGTCATCCCGAGGACCCCGTTGAGCGGCGTCCGGATCTCGTGGCTCATGGCGGCCAGGAACGCGCTCTTGGCGTGCGCCGCCGCCAGCGCGTCCTCCCGCGCCGATTCGAGCGACGTGTTGAGCAGCTGGAGCGCGTCCCGGCTCTTCGTCAGATCCCGGAGCGTCTTCAGGCGCCCGACGCCCGCGACGTAGAGGCCGACCGCCAGCACCAGGATGTAGCTCAGGAACATGCCGGCCGGCATGCTCAGGCCCGGGACGAGGCTGATCGGGACGGCCATCATCAGGAACCCGCCGACGAGCGAGGCGCCCACGCTCCACTCGCTCCGGGCGAACAACGCCAGGACGAGCCCGCAGATCATGTAGGCCAGGCAGAGCCCGGCGATCCACGGCCCCGGCAGCCCGTTCACGGCCCCGACGTACGAGAAATAGCCGAGGTAGGCGTAGATGTAGACCAGGGCGAGCTCCCGGATCCGACGGACGACCTCGGTACTGACGTAAGACAGGCCGAGGATCAGAATCGCGACGGCCGAGAAGCCCAGACGGACCGCCAGCGGGTCCTCGTAGACGAAGCCGTTGGACCGGTCGATGAACCAGAACGCACTCACCGCGAGCCCCCCCAGCAGGAGCATCAGGCGATGGGAGCGGATCTCGACGTCCAGTCGCGGCCGGTCGGGCACGGGGGGAGGCGCTGGCGGAGTCGAGGGCATGGATCGCGATGGCGCCGGTATCGACCGGAGGCGCCGAGGCATAAAGCGTAGACGCACACCGGAATCGCCAACGATCAGCGACTCAGATGGCCCTCTGGCATGGGAGGCGTCCGGGCCGGCAGGTGGATATCTGCACGAGCCGATGCCACTAGCCTCTCTGGCGCGCACGAATGCCAAGCTGGCCTGAAGCTAGAATCACGCGCGTCCCTCGCCGAACCATCGGACGCACCCTCTACGGGCCGACCGTAGCCATCTGCGCCCCCGCGCGCTCGCCATCCGTCATCACAACGACCGTATAGACCCCGGTCGCGAGCCCTGCCGTGTCGAGGGAGAGACTATGACGTCCGGGCGAGAGCGGGCGAGCGGACGTGGTCATCACCGTCCGCCCGAGCGCGTCGATGAGGCGAAGCGACACGGCAGCCTCGTGGGCCAGGGTGACGTCGACCGAGAAGGCCGCACCCGCCGGGTTCGGATACGGCGCGCTGATCGATACATCCCGCGATGGGAGTGCGCTCTCTTCCAGAGAAACCGCCGTCCGCACGACGGGAATTCGGTGAACGACGCCGGCCTCGGCGACGCCCCGAACCGGTTCGTCATCGGCTCCCACCGCCAGCCGGACGTCACGAGGATCAGTCTCCGAGACCACGCTGGCGACCGTGATACCGAAGCGCCCTTCCGCCGTCGCCTGCGGCGAGATGGGATCCGAAAGGAACCGGCCCGTCGCCCCGCTGACGACATAGACTACGCCTGCCCGAAAAGCCCCCGCGGTCTCGCCAGGAGCCGAGATGGCCACGTCCGGCACGCCGTCGCCATCGACGTCTGGGAGGCAGGTTGCGTCCTCCCCAAGCCACCCATCCTCTTCCGGGCGCGGTGAGGTCAGCGTAAACAGCGTGTCCCCACTCGCCCCGTCGAAGAGGTAGGCCCGCCCAGCGTTCTGGACACCTGCCCCATCTTCCCGGCTGGCCCCGACGAGCATCTCGGCCCTGCCGTCGCCCGTCATGTCGCTGCAGAGTCTGACCGAGACGCCGAACGCACCGCTGGCACCCGGCATCGGCGACGCCAGCGTCCGTGCGAGTGCGCCCGTCGCGCCGTCGTAGAGGTAGACGCGCCCATCGCGGAGCATGCCTCCATTCTCGTCATTGAACGTCGCTGCGACGGCCCAGTCGGATATACCGTCGCCCGTCACATCGAGCCCTCCTGCGACGGTCCTGCCGAACCGGCCATCGAGTTGGGGAGCGGGCGATGAGAGCGTGTGGACGAGGTCGCCCGTCGCGCCGTCGTAGACGTACGCCGCCCCTGTGCTCCACGATGTCTTGTAGGCTCCGACGACGAGGTCGGGAACGCCGTCCCCCGTCACGTCGCCCGTCGTCGCGAGAGCGTGACCGAAGGCCCCGGGCACAGGCCTGGGGATGACGCGGACCGTCGTCCCTCGAGCGCCGTCGATCACGTAGACAGCACCGCTGTCCCCCTCCTCGGCCGCGCCAATGCCGAGGTCGGGGACACCATCACCCGTCACGTCCCCGAGGCCGGCCACGTCAGCACCAAACAGGGTCGGTGACTCGAGATGCCTCGGTCGGAAGCCGTAGATGACGTACCCCGTCCGACCATCGACGAGGTAGGCCCGACCCACCTGATCGTACCCCTCGTACGGTGCGTGGTGCGCCCCCACGAGCAGGTCGGTCACGCCATCGCCCGTGACGTCGCCGACGTTCGCGACCCGCCGCCCGAAGCCCCCTCCTTCCACGAGATCCGGAGAGTGGACAGGCGGGAGCGTCTGGGCCGATGCGCTCGATACGACAAGGAGGCCGGCAAGAAGGAGACGCTTCATGATCAACGGTTTGAGGGAGCATGACAAACTAACGGGAGCCGCTGGCCTTTCCACTCCCCCTCAACGCCGCGACCGGCGACGGTCAGCGCACCACGGTCTTCCGTCTCGAACCGACGACCTGCTCGGCCGCGACCACGACGATGGTGCAGACGCCAGCTGCCCTCACGCGATGGGCGGCTAGATGCCCGACCGCCCTTCGAGGGCCCGGCTCAGGGTGGCCTCATCGGCGAACTCGAGGTCGCCGCCGATGGGGAGGCCACGCGCGATGCGCGAAACCGTGACGCCGAACGGCGCCAGCATCTGGCTCACGTAGTACGCCGTGGTGTCGCCCTCCACGTTGGGGTTCATGGCGAGGATGACCTCGCGCACCGGCTCCGCCGCGGGCGTGCCGTCGTAGCCCTCCGCTGGCTCGGCGACGGCCCCGCTGGCGGCGCTCTTGGACGAAGCCACGCGCCCGACGAGCTCCGAGATGTGGAGGTCGTCCGGTCCGATCCCGTCGAGCGGCGAGATGACGCCGCCGAGGACGTGGTAGAGCCCGCGGAACTCGCCGGTCCGCTCCAGCGCCAGCACGTCGCTCGGCTCCTCGACCACGCAGATTACGCTCCGGTCGCGCTTGACCGACTGGCAGACCGGGCAGGGATCGACGTCCGTCACGTTGAAGCAGACCGAGCACGTCTTGACCCGGTCCTTCGCCGCCACGAGCGCCTTCGCCAGTTCGACGACCTCCTCGCGCGGCATCTTGAGCACGAACGCCGCCAGCCGCTGGGCCGTCTTGCGGCCGACGGTGGGCAGCTTCGAGAGCTGCTCGACGAGGACCTCGACGGTCTCGGAGGTCAGGTGCATGGCGCGGGCGGGAGGAAGCGGACGAAGCTCGCGCGGCCGGCTGACACCGGCCGGTCACACGCGCGAAGCGGACACGGGCCTAGAGGCCGGGCAGGCCCATCCCGCCGAGGTCGAGCCCGGGCGGGAGCATCGAGCTGGCGGCCTCCTGCATGCGCTGCGCCTTGACGGCCTCGGCCTCTTCGATGGCCTTGTTGACGCCAGCCACGACGAGGTCTTCGAGCACCTCCAGGTCGTCGGGGTCGACGGCCGCGGGGTCGATCTTGATGGCGACGACACGGCCGGTGCCGTCGGCCGTCACCGAGACCATGCCGCCGCCAGCCTCGGCCGTGACGCGCTCCTCGGACAGCTTGGCCTGCGTGTCGGCCATCCGCTGCTGCATGTTCGCCATCTGGCCGAAGAGGTCGGCCATGTTGGGGGTTCCGTCCATGATGAGTTCAGAGGGGGGGGGTCAGAGTTCGGAGTGCGCAGGGTCGGGACAGAAAACGCTGAACCGTGACCTTCGAACTCGGCTACTGCCAGACGATCTCGGCGCCGAACTGCTCGAAGAGGGCGCGGACGACCGGGTGCTCCTGGCGCATCTGCTTGAGCGCCTCGAACGGATCGGCCGCCGCGGCGGTTTCGGTGCCCTCGCGCGGCGCCTCGACCCAGCGGACCGGCGGGGCCTCGCCGCCGAGAACGGCCGCCAGCACGGCGCGGAGCGTCGCATCGTTGTCTGTCGCCACCTTGACCGCGAAGGCGTCCTCCATGCCCACCTCGACGGCCCCGCGCCCGACGCGCAGCGGCACGCCGGCCTTGACGATGGCGCCCACGCGCACGCCGACCTCGTCTCGAACGGCGGCGACGAACCGGGGCCACGCATCCTTGACGCGCGCCAGCGCCGGGCCGAGCGGGTCGGCCGGGGACGCCGGAGCGGCGCCAGCATGCCCATCGCCCGAGGCCGGAACGGCGAGCGCCGCCGAGTGCCCGTCGCCGCCGCTCGACCGCTTCAGCGCAGGCGCTCCGAACAGGCCCGGGCCTCCCGAGAGCGCAGGGCGGGCGCGCTCGGTCGGCGCGCTGGCGGCGGGCGTGGGCGGCGTCGGGCGCGGCGCGGGCTCAGCCGGCTGCCCGCCCTCGTCGTCGCGGTCGGACGGTGGAGGCGTGCCCTGGACCCGGCTGCGCCACGCGTCCGGATCTTCCTCGTCGAGCGCCGGGGCCTGCGCGCGAGCAACGCCTGCGGACGGCTCGTCCGGCTCGACTTGCGCTGTCGGATCTGTCGCGGGCGAGGACTGCGAACGCGGCGGAGCCCCGTAGGTCGACGGT